>JBGPSO010000025.1:0-13242 GCA_041490145.1 Atribacterota bacterium | reverse complement strand
ATTTCTTCTATCATCTTTAAATCTACCTGAAGGGGTAGCAGATCTGGTTCGGGGAAATAGCGATAATCATGAGCCTCTTCTTTACTCCTCATAGAAACTGTAATATTTTTCGATTCATCCCAATGTCTGGTTTCCTGAATTATTTTTTCTCTCTCACTTAAAAGTTTCTTTTGTCGATCTACTTCAAATTGTAGAGCCTTTTTCACCGCTCGAAAAGAATTCATATTTTTTATTTCTGTTTTAGTACCTAAAGCCCCAGTTTGGGACTCTCTTACCGAAACGTTGGCATCACAACGCATCGAACCTTCTTCCATATTTCCATCACATACTCTCAGATGTTGAACGATACTTCTTAATTTCATTAAAAATATCCGAGCTTCTTCAGGAGAACTAAAATCAGGCTCGGTTACAATCTCTGCTAAAGGAATCCCGCAACGGTTATAATCTACCAGAGAATAAGATGATGAAGTAATATCCCCTTCATGAACCAATTTACCAGCATCTTCTTCTATATGCACCCGAGTAATGCCAATCTTTCGTTTCTCTTTGTTTTCAGGAAGAGATATTTCCATATATCCATTTACCCCTAAGGGAATATCATATTGAGATATCTGATAAGCTTTGGGTAAATCAGGATAAAAATAGTTTTTTCGATGAAATATGTTTATCGGATTAATTTTACAATTCAAAGCCAAAGCGGTTTTTATAGCAAATTCTAAAACTTTTTTATTCAGTACCGGTAAGGATCCAGGCAAGCCTAAACATACTGGACAGGTATTGGTATTAGGTTCTTTACCGATATAATCAGTACTACAGTGGCAGAACATTTTAGCATTGGTCATTAGTTGAATATGAACCTCTAAGCCAATTACTACATCTTCTTTCATTATGCTTCCTCCTTACATTTTGTTGAGCATATCTCTGGTTTTTTCTTTTCTACTTCGCTATTCTGTTCAAAATTATAAGCTGCTCGCAGTATGGTCTTTTCGTCAAACGGTTTACCTATAATCTGTAAACCTAGAGGCAGATTATTTTTATTATATCCACAATTAAGAGAGATTGCTGGAATACCAGCTAAATTAATAGGAATAGTGTAGATATCAGACAGATACATAGTTAAAGGATCGGCGACTTTTTCCTTCAGTTTAAAGGCAGAGGTGGGAGAAGTAGGAGTAATAAGAATATCATATTTACTAAAGGCTTTATCAAAATCCTCTTTAATCAGAGTACGAACTTTTTGTGCCTTTAAGTAATAAGCATCATAATATCCTGAACTTAAAGCATAAGTTCCTAACATAATCCTTCTCTTTACTTCATTACCAAAACCTTCGCTTCTAGTCTTCTTATACATAGAAGACAAGTCTTCATAATCCTCTGTTCTATAACCATATTGCACTCCATCATAACGGGCAAGATTAGAACTTGCTTCCGCAGTAGCAATTAAATAATAAGTGGGTAAAGAATATTCGGTGTGAGGCAGTGAAACTTCCTCTATCTTAGCTCCTAATCTTTCAAACAATTTTAAGGTCTTATCAATAGCATCCTTAACTTCTGGATCTATTCCTGCAATAAAATATTCCTTGGGGACACCAATCTTTAATCCCTCTATCCCCTCTTGACAAGATTTTAGATAATCAGGAACTTCTAAATTTGCTGAAGTAGAATCTTTATGATCATGACCGCATATAACTTTCATCGTCAGAGCACAATCAGTTACATCTTTAGTTATAGTACCTATCTGGTCTAAAGATGAGGCAAAGGCAATTAAGCCATATCTGGATACCCTTCCATAAGTAGGTTTTAATCCTACCATTCCACAAAATGAAGCAGGTTGACGGACAGAACCACCAGTATCTGTACCTAGAGCAATAAATGCCTCATCTGCTGCCACTGCAGCAGCGGAACCACCACTGGAGCCACCAGGTACCCTTTCTAAATCCCAGGGATTACAAGTAGGGCCGAAAGCAGAATTTTCAGTAGATGAACCCATAGCAAATTCATCCATATTAGTTTTTCCGATTATTATAGCTCCCGCTTCCTTTAATTTATTAATTACTGTGGCATTATAGGGCGGGATAAAACCTTTGAGTATTTTTGAACCACAAGTAGTCTCTAATCCTTTGGTAGTAATTATATCCTTTATAGCAACTGCTACACCGGCCAAGAGAGGTAGTTCTTCTCCGTTCTTTACTTTTACATCTATTTCTTTAGCTTGTTGAAATGCTTCCTTTCGATTAAAAATTAAAAAAGCTTTAATTATATTATCAAATTTATCTATTTGATTGTAGATATCTTGGATAACTTCAAAGGCAGTAACTTTCTTTTTTTTAATTAAGTTAATAACTTCGTGAGCAGTTAATCGGTTTAAGGTCAATTATCTTTCCTCCTCTTGCTTTAATTTTTCATTTTTAATAAAACCTAGAAATCCACTGTCTATAACGGTGGTAATGTAATTTTGGCTTTGCCAGTGTCACTTGTGGGTAGACAAATCTGTCGAAGTAGGGGTTGGATTTATCCGACCCGCTTATTTACGGGTTCGATGAATCGAACCCTTACAATGGAATGACCCCAATGAAGCAAGGCTTCATAGGGATGACAAAGATAATATTTTAGATTATATTATTTTAGGAACTTTGAAATAACCTTTTTTAACATATTTAACATTGGAAAGGACTTCTTCTTGAGGCAAAGATGGTTCAACCTTATCCTCATTAAGTAAATTAGGCATTGAAATAATGTAAGCTGTGGGAGGAGTATTTTCAGTATTAATTTCATTTAACTTTTTAAAATAATCTAAAATTGAATTTAATTGAGAAGTGAATTCTTTTTTTTCTTCTTCATTAAATTCTAAATTAGCCAATTGAGCCACATATTCTACTTCTTTCTTGTTAATTATTTTTTCAGTCATATTATCCTCCATGTTTTGTTAGTATCGCGTATCTCGTAATATAGCGCATAGCGGGTAGCGTACAGCGTATAAGTTTTTGTCATTGCGAGGAGCGAAGCGACGAAGCAATCTCAATTCCGAGATTGCCACGCTCCGATAAATCAGAGCTCGCAATGACTATATACTATCGACTATATACTAAATTAACCGGCTAACTGGCAGACTGGGTAACTAAGTAACCAGATAACTAGATAACTATCTAACTATTTTTACTAATTAATTTTTTAAATTCCTCTTCATTAATTATGGGTATACCTATTTTTTGGGCTTTATCGTATTTTGATCCTGGATCTTCTCCTACCACCACATAATCAGTCTTCTTGCTCACACTACTGGTAACCCTACCTCCTAATTCACCGATTATTTCTGTGACCTGAGTACGGGTAAAATCCTTTAATATGCCAGTTAAAACAAATTGTTTTCCAGTAAAAATTTGGGCTCTTTTCTTTTTTCTCTTTTTCTCTTCTTTCTGACCAAAGTTCAAGTCAGCACTTCTTAACCTTTCCATAATATCTAAATTTTCCTTTTCTTTAAAGAAAAGGACTATACTTTCTGCAATCTTAGGTCCAATTTCGTTAATCTCTATCAATTCTTCTAAATTAATTTTCCTTAATTTATCTAAAGTTGGAAAATATCTGGTAATCACTTCAGATGTATGAACCCCAACATAGCGTATCCCAAGACCATAAATTAAATTAGCAAAAGATCGGTTTTTACTTTTTTCAATTGCATTCATTAAATTATCCGCAGATTTCTCAGCCATCCGCTCAAGGGAGATTAAATCATCTCTTTTTAAAAAATATATATCCGAAACATTCTTAATTAGCCCATTTTCCACTAATTGGTCAATTATGGCTGGACCCAATCCTTCTATGTCCATGGCATTTCGAGAGGCAAAATGCCTTATTCTTTCCTTTAGTTGAGCTAAGCAAGTGAGGCTATTGCACCGAGAGACTACCTCACCTTCTAATCGAAATACTTTTGCCCCACATACTGGACATTTAGAAGGCATCACAAATTCCTTTTCCTTACCAGTTCTCTTCTCCTTAATTACTTTAACCACTTCAGGTATTACTTCTCCAGCTTTTTGAACTAAGACGGTATCCCCAATTCGTATATCTTTTCTCCTAATTTCGTCTTCATTATGTAGAGTTGCTCTTTGCACTACTGAGCCGGATATTTTAACCGGGTCAAGCATAGCCACTGGAGTTAGGGCTCCAGTCCTTCCTACTTGAACAATAATATCTCGAATTTTTGTGGTTACCTGTTGAGCAGGAAACTTATAAGCAATAGCCCAACGGGGGCTTCGGGTAGTCAATCCCAATTCTTCCCTCATCTTTAGAGAATTAATTTTTATCACCATTCCATCAATCTCATAATCTAATTCTTTTCTCTTCTCTATCCATCGTTGACAATAATTTATAGCACTGTCTATATCTGAACAAAACTCGATGTAGGGATTTACTTTAAATCCTATCTTTTTCAAATAATTCAAGACTCCCATATGATTATTAAACTTAGGTCCTTCAGGAAAAGTAGCTTGATAAATAAAGGTTTCTAAATGTCTTTGTACGGTAATTCGAGGATCTAATTGTCGTACTGAACCAGCTGCTGCATTCCGAGGGTTGGCGAATAAATACTCCTCTTTTTTTATTCTATCTTCATTTAACTTCTTAAAATCACTTTTCTTCATATAAACTTCTCCATAAATTTCCAAATGGGAAGGAAGGTCATCACCAAATAATTTTAATGGTATAGTTCTTATGGTTTTAAGATTGGAAGTAATTTCTTCCCCGGTTATCCCATCTCCTCGGGTAGCTCCCCTTATAAAGATGCCATTTTCATAGACTAAAGCAACTGCAAGTCCATCAATCTTTAACTCTACTACATAATCTAATTTTTGTTGAGGAATTAATTTTTTTATCCTCTGGTCAAAAGCTCGCAATTCTTCAGACGAAAAAGCATTAGTCAGACTTAACATGGGAGTAATATGTTGTACTGTGGTAAATTCTGGAACTGGCTCTATCCCTACTCTTTGTGTGGGGGAAGAAGTCGTAATGTATTGAGGATATTTCTTTTCCCATTCCATTAATTCTTTCATTAATTGATCATATTCAGCATCAGAAATAATCGGGTCATCTAATATATAGTATCTATAGTTATGATATCTTATTTTTTCTCTTAATCTTTCTATATTTTTTTTAACATTATTGGAATTAAAAGTCATTTTTTTATCTTATTTTTTCTATTTTAAAGTTTTATCAAGCCAATGGGCATTGTTTTAAAATAATCGTGCGTCACAATAATAGTTACAAATGGTAATAAAATATGCACCCGACAGAAGGTAATCGTAATATTTTAACCTAAAAGAATGTCGGTGATATTTGTTGAAATTACAGTTATTGTTATTGCTATTTATTAGCATCTTTATATTTTTCCTTCTTAACGGCTATTACAGGGCGTATGCAATACGCTCCTACATACTCAATCGATAACCTAGTAAATAAATCATTGTACCTTTTTGTTGTAACATAACCATCGTAATTATATAACAAAATCAGCTTAAAACTCAAGTTATTTTAATATATATGTGACAGAGGAAGGTTGTTTCTGCTCAGATACGATAGACAAGATAGATATTTGATAGATATTTTAAAAAAGAAGTACATTTTTATTCATTTTTGGCTTTCAGTATGTTTTTTGGAAAATAAATGGACTTGTCCCTTTTTTTAAAAACCCTTTACTCAAATTTGAATCTTTTCTCCTTGAAAAGCTTCAAACAAACATCCACGACCTCGGGGTCATAGAGTTTAGCCTTGTTCTTGGTTATTTCCTCCAAGGCCTTATCTAGACCTAAAGCTGGCCGGTAAGGTCGGTTAGAAGCCATAGCCTCAACCACATCTGCTACCGCTAATATTCGGGCTTCCAGAAGGATAGCTTCACCGGATAAACCAGAAGGATAGCCGGAACCATCCATCCTTTCGTGATGTTGAAGTACGATTGAGGAAACCTCCCCGGGTAATTCCATTTCCTTTAATATATCACTACCGACCTGAGGATGGGTTTGAATAAGGCTAAATTCTATCTCACTCAATCTGCCGGGCTTACTGAGAATCTCAGTCGGAACGTTTATCTTGCCAATATCGTGAATAATCCCAGCTATATAAAGTCTTTCAATTTTATCTGGGGAAAGGCTTATTTCTTCGGCTATAGCGCAGGCAAGTTTAGTCATCCGTTTCTGGTGTCCAGCGGTGTAGGGGTCTCTTTTCTCCAAAATTAAAGCTATAGCCTGGATAGTGCTCTTTATAGCCTTTTGCAATTTCTGATAGCTTAGCTTAAGTTCTTCTTCTGTCTTTTTGCGCTCTTTTTCCAAAGAGATTTTATAGAGGGCTAATCCCAGGTTACCTGCCAATTCTATGAACAATTTCGATGTTTCCTCCAAATTGACGTATTCTCTGGGTATGGATACGGTTAACATGCCATATAACTTATCACCATGCTGAATACGGCTGGACAGACCTGCCCGTCCTACATGTCCAGAATATAGAGGACAATCGGGGCAACTATCTGAGGCATTATCAATAACTATGGTTCCTTTTTCCTGGAAAGCTTTTTTTATACAAAGAGGATATTTACCCTGCTTTAACTGCTCTTCAAATAGGTTATAGCCATCAATAAAACCGTAAGCTTTTATAGATATCACTTTTTTATCTTCATCAAATAATACGATCCAGGCATTGTAATATCCCAGGGTTTCGGTCAGGATTTGGCAAGCCTGATCGATCAGGCGCTCGGGATCAGTTTCCTGGACGATCAACTGATTCACATTTCTGATGGCTAAAAGTACCTGTTTGAAATGACGTTCCCGTTCTTCCATTTTTTTGCGCTCGGTGATTTCCATTCCGATAACCGCCAGTCTGATGATTTGCCCTTTCGAGTCGAAAATCGGGTAAAACGAATTCAAAATAGTCCGTCCGAAACTCTCATCTTCAAAATAAAGAGGCTTGCCGCTCTTGATCACCTGCTTAACGTGTAACTTTTGGTTTTGAGCTACATCGGGTGTTAGAAACTCATAAAAATTGCCCCGCAGCAGTGTTTCCAGGTCCGTCCCTAAATGTTTAGCCAATGATTCATTGGCAGCAAGAAGGCTTCCTTCCAGATCCATTAGAAAGATGGATTCCGTGGACGCGTTCATAATGGCCACGAGGTTTATTTCGCTCTTGCGCAGCGCTTCCTCCACCTGCTTGCGCTCGGTGATGTCAGAGATAAACCCGACCATTTTAATAGGCTTTCCACTCTCGTCAAAAATCGCCTGACCCTTGGAGTTTTGCCAGCGGTATTCGCCCGATTTATGCCGATGCCGATAGTCAACATCATATTTCGTGCCCTTCTCAAGATGGTTGTTCAGAACACCCATCACACGATCGTAGTCATCAGGATGGATTCTTGATGCCCACGACTCGTATGTATGAGGCAATTCTGGATCATCAAACGAGTATCCGGTAATCTCACACCAGCGAGGGGCAAAGAACTCCTGATTGGTTTGAATATCCCGTTCCCAAAGACCATCTTTGGTCGCAGTGATAGCCCGCCGAAATCTTTCCTCGCTCTCCTTCAGCTCCTCTTCCGCCTGCTTGCGCTCGGTGATGTCAATCGTGTAACCGGCAAGGTAGCGAGGTTTTCCTTCGACAAGTATTGGGAATTTTATGGTTGTATAAAACCGCCCGTTTAATTCTTCTTCAACCGTTATTTGCTTTCCTTCATTTAAGACACGCAGGTCGTCGGCAATCATACTTTTTGCAAGGTCAGACGGAAATAGGTCATCCATGGTTTTGCCAAGTAATTCATGCATCGGTTTCCCTAACATTTTCTCATAATTACTGCTCAATCTAATTGCTTGGTCTTTGTCATTTTTAAAAAACACATAATTCGGGCTGTTTTCCATGAACTGTTTGAATATTTTATCGCTCTCCTGCAGCGCCTCTTCTGCCTGCTTACGCTCGGAGATGTCCCGACTGACGGCCAACAAGGATTCTATTCTCCCCTTCTCATCTCTTTCCGGTACGATCCGGGTCTGAAAGTATTTTTGGCCGAAGAGAAGCGGAAATCTCTGCTCAGTCTGCTGTTCTTTACCAGTTTCAAGAGCCTTCTTGAGTAATTGGTGCATAAATTTAAGCTCTTCTGGTGGTCCATCTATTTCCAGGAAGGTTTTTCCTATAAACCTATGGACCGGAACTCCTAACTGATGCTCGACCGCTGCATTACAATAAATGTGCTGCAGATCCAGGTTAAAACGGACGATCATATCCGGGGCGTTTTCGACTAAGGTGGAAAAGTTCTTTTCACGTTGCCGCAGTTCCTCTTCAGCCTTCTTGTTCTCAGTAATATCACGGAATACCACGGCGAAATAGCCGAGCTGGTCGCTGTAGGCGGTTATTTCGTACCAGCGATCTTGCTGGTTAAGGTACTGTTGGAAATGGATGTTCTGACCGGTATCAATAGCACTTACTTGATCGAAGACGCCGATCCAATCAAAGCCTAAGCCCTTAATCCCAGGATATACTTCTGTCAACTTTTTACCGATAATATGGTCTCTTGGAAACCCGATAATGGCCTCAAAGGATGGGTTGAGCTCTAAGAAGATATAATCCAGCGGTTTTCCGGTGTTATCCCGGACCATTTTACAATAAGCTAATCCATCAGGCAGGTTCTCTATCAGTAAACGATATTTGTCTTTTTCTTGGTACATAACTAGCACCTCCAGATAAAAACTGCAAATAATTATTTTTTAAAAATATTCCAAAATCCTTCTTTAAATTACCTATATCATCAAGAATTTCAGTTATCTATATAATTATTCAGTTTATTATTTATTCTATCTTTGTTGCTTTTAAACTGTTTGGTAATCTGCCTTTTTTAACCTGACTTCCAATATATTATTTTTATACCTCTTGGTAAAACTATTTGTATTAACCACTACGGGAAGAGAAATTTCTTTATGATAATCTTTATCTGCATCAATAATAAGTTTATTATTCGCCACACTTAACCGTAACTTATCTTCTTTAATACCTAACAGCTCTAAATAGACTATTAGGTCAGCATCCTCATCAAATATGTCCAAAGTGGCTCCTTTCTCTCTTGATGAGGCTGACCAGCGAGTCACCAACTAAATGTAACTTTCTCGCCAGTTTCCCGGTTAACTTTTGAACTCTCAAATGAGAGTATAGGGTAGCCGATTATCTTTTCAGCGGTTGGATTTATAATCTCCCTTATTTTAAGTAAAATATCCATATGGGTAGGAGCCTCTATGAGCTTGGCTAAGGTGTCGATTCTGGCGTGTCTGTTCTCATAAAGAAACCAGAGTATCCCTTTTTGAATCGGCATCCAATTCGGTAACAATTTTATTTAATGTCTCCCGGTCTACTTTTAGTAATACTTTCTTATATAGCTCTTTTCTCCAAGTCTCTAAATTAAGTGATATAATCCATGCTTTTGATAATTCACCAAAAGATTCATATACTACATACTACACAGATAGTATCACTTTGACTAACTCCGTAAATCCTTTTTTCTATTCTTAAATCCTTTATACTGCTGAGTGGTATCTCCCATACAAATCCCATATTATTTTATCTCTTAATTTTTTTATTATTTCTTCAGGTATGAATTCATAAATAAAACTACCAATTAATTCCTCCTTCTTTTTTCCAGTAATTTCTTCAAAAGCCTGATTCACTCTCATAATTTTTCCTTCACCATCTAGGATTATTTGAAAATCTGGTGAGTAATCTAATAGATATTTAATATAATTCTGTTTTTCATATTCTAAAGCTTTCTCTTTAGCTTTATTTTCTTTATTATCTAATTTTTCAGGGTCCAAAATTGCCTCACCTAAATTTTTATTTATATTATATCATTTATTATATCACTACACTAACTAAAATTAAAATCAAATCTTTAGATGTTTCCCGGTAAGTTTATTTTCTTTACAATTAATTTAAAAAATGGTAAGATGCAAAAGTAATCTATTTTTCAATTTTGAAGGGAGTCATAAAGTCATAAAATGAACAAAAATAAGAATATTTCTAAATACTTACTCATTACCATTTTAGGTATATTTGTCTTTTTAAATTTTAATCCTATTTCAATTCTTGCTGATGAAAAAACATCCCCTACCGAGACCAATACAGATACTGCTGAAACTATCCTACCTTCCGAAGAAAAAACCGAAACTACCCTGCCTCCCGAAACGATATTATCTTCTTTTAACGGACAGACCATTACTTTGGGTGAATTTAATCAATTATGGGATCAAATACCTGAAAATAATAAACTTCAGCTTACTAAAAGGAATGTACTTGACCAAATAATCTCAGAAAAATTGTTAATTCAAGAGGCGAAAAACAGGGGTTTAGAACAAGATAAAGATGTATTAGAACAGATTAAAAAAACAACTGAACAAATATTAGTCCAATCTTTAATAGAAAAAGAAATAATAGGAAAAGTAAAAGTAGATGATCAGGAAGCTTTAACTTACTATGAAGAAAATAAAGATAATTTTATAACCAAAGAACAGGTTTATTTATATAACATTTTAGTAGAGACTGAGGAAGTAGCCAAGGATATTTTGGAAAAACTAAAAGCAGGAGGAGATTTTATCGAAATTGCCAAAGAAAAATCTACTGGTCCGAGTGCAGCCCAAGGAGGAGATTTAGGATATATATCTAAGGGTGGACTAATTCCGGAAATTGAAAATGTAGTCTTTGCTTTAGAAATTGGAAGTATAAGTGATATTATAAAAAGTGAATATGGTTTTCATATTTTAAAGGTAACAGATAAAAAACCAGAAGTACTTAAAACTTTTGAGGAAGTCAAAGAAGAGATAGTACAAACTTTATTACCTACAAAACAGAAAGAGGCTTTTGATAACCTATTAGAAGAATTAAAATCTCAAGTAACTATCGAAATAAATGAAGAAGCGCTAAAATAAGAATAGCGTAAAGCTAAAAGCGTAAAGCGTAAAACCAAAGCTCAAAACTTAAAATTGAAGAAATATGTTTTGAATTTTGAATTATGGTTTTGCGCTTTTCGCTTTAAATTTTTAGTTTTAAATTATAGCGGGCTCGATGAATCGAGCCCGCTATAATTTCTCCAATGGTGCATAATTCATCGACAATTTTTTTAATCCAACTTTTTTAAAATCCACAGTTATAAAAATATCATTTTCAGTGTCTATCTTATCTAGTACGGTACCTATCCCCCAATCTGCATGTCTTATTTTATCTCCCACCTCTACTTCAATCTTTTCCTTTATTTTATTAAGTGAAGGAATTTCTTCTACCTCTTTAACACTTACTTTTTCTTGAAGATGTTTAGGGATCTCGTTTAAGAATCGGGAAACACTATTAAATAGAGTGTTGCCATTTAAATTTCTTCTCCAGGCATAAGTTAAATATAATTTCTCTTTAGCTCTGGTCATCCCTACATAACATAATCTTCTCTCTTCTTCTAATTCCTCTTCCTTATTTACGGAACGAGAATGGGGAAATATGCCCTCTTCAAAACCGGTAATAAAAACTACTGGAAATTCCAAACCCTTGGCACTATGTAAGGTCATAACCGTAACTACATCTTCTTCCCCTTTATAAAGGTCAATATCATTGATCAAAGCTACATATTCTAAAAAAGCACTTAAAGATTTATCTACATTATTCTCTTCAAATTCTTGAACCGCCAGAATTAATTCTTTTATATTTTCAATTTTACTTTGAGCTTTAAATTCTCCTTCTTTTTCAAGTTCCTTATAATAATCGATTGCTTGAATTAATTTTATTAACAGTTCACTACCCTTAATTTTATTTTTCTTTTCAATAAATTCATCGATTAAAAAAGTGAATTTCTTTATTCCTTCTATTCTGTCTGCAGAAATTTTTATTACCTTTAAACCTTGTTTTAGAGCTTGGTTAAAATTTAAATCATTTTTTTTAGCTAAATCTTCTATTTTACTTAAAGTAATTTTACCTATACCTAATTTAGTATTATTAATAATTCTTAAAAAGCTCATCTCATCTTTTTGGTCATAAATAAAACGAAGGTAAGCTAAAATATCTTTTACTTCTTTTCTTTCATAAAATCTTAAACCACCTATCACTTTAAAAGGGATCTTCTGTTTGTTAAAGACCTCTTCGAAGGCCCTCGACTGAGCATTAGTCCGATATAAAATGGCAAAATCTTTAAAATCTTTGCCCTCTTTATTATTTAATTGTATAATCTCCTGACTTACAAATACTGCCTCATCAAGGGCACTGGCGGCCTCAAAACATCTTATCTTTTCCCCACCCTTTTTATCGGTCCAAAGTTCCTTTTCTTTTCGATTTCTGTTGTATTTTATAAGATTTGTTGCTCCCTCTAATATCACTTTGGTAGACCGATAATTTTGTTCTAATTTGATTACTTTACTATGAGGAAAATCTTCTTCAAATCTTAAAATATTACTTAAATCAGCTCCTCTAAATCTATAAATACTCTGATCAGGATCGCCTACTACAAATAAATTATGATATTTTCCCGAAAGTAATTTTATTAACTGATATTGAGCTAAATTTATATCCTGATATTCATCTACCAAGATATACCTAAATTTATTCTGATAATTTTCTAAAATCTCAGGTCTTTCTTTCAAGAGCTTCACCGTAAGTAAAATTAGGTCTCCAAAATCTAGGGCATTGTTTTCGAATAATTCTTTTTGATATTGTTGGTAAATCTTTACTATAATTTTCTTAAAGTAGCTTACAGCATTATATTCAAATAGTTCTACATCTTCTAAATTATTCTTTGCCTTATCTATTATAGAAGAAATAACATTAGGGCTATATTTTTTACTATCTAAATTAAGAATATTAAGACACCTTCTAATTTGACTAAGTTGATCGGCTTTATCATAGATAACAAAATTTTTATCATAGCCCAGTGTTTCTATCTCCTGTCGCAAAATTCGGGCACAGATCGCATGAAAAGTTCCCATCCACAAACCTTTTATCATTTTACTGCCAGAAATATCTTTACTTAAAAATTCAACCCTATCTTTCATCTCTTGGGCAGCTTTGTTAGTAAAGGTCACCGCTAATATATTACCAGGGTTTACCTTATTTTGAAAAATTAAATAAGCAATTCTATGAGTCAAGACTTTTGTTTTTCCACTACCTGCCCCCGCAATAACTAAAACGGGAGCTTCTTTTATTTCTACCGCTTCCTGCTGTTTTTTATTTAAATTATCCAATATCTTCATCTTT
>JBGPSO010000024.1:0-13490 GCA_041490145.1 Atribacterota bacterium | reverse complement strand
GACAGAGAAAAGCTGCCTTTAGAAAATTTAATTTATTTAAACCAAAATACAGTAGACAGCATAAAAAACATGGATGGAGTATTGGGAGTATCTCCTGAACTAAGATTTAAGGCCAACCTTAATAACGGGATTGATGAAACAGTCGTCCTGGGTTTGGGTATCTCTCCCGAACAATATAATGAAGTTTTTGCTACTCAAAATTATATCATTGAAGGTTCGATGTTTACCCCGGGTGAATCAAAAGCAGTCATAGGAGTAAAATTAGCCGAACTGATGGATTTAAAAATTAATGATTATATTACACTTCTTATCAGGACGAAAGAAGATACCTTTAATACCATCGATGTGGAAATTGCAGGTCTGTTAAATACGCCCAATCCGATCATTAATAACGGAATTGCTTTTGTTCCTTTAGATATTGCTCAACAAGCATTAAACGTAGGTAATGGGGTTAGTCTGCTTGCCTTGAAAACAGCTTCCGGAGATGAGGATAAAATCGGTAAAGCATTGATGGATAGTTTTAAAGATAAAGACCTGGATTTGAAAGCGTATTCCTGGAGAAAATCCGCTGAATCAATCATAGCTTTAAGTACTGCCAAGAAGGGCGGAGCTGCGACTATCCTGTTAGTCGTTCTTCTTATTGGTATGATAGGAATTATTAATAATGTTATCCTGTCTGCCATGGAAAGAACGGCGGAAATTGGCATGATGAAAGCTTTGGGAATGAGAGAGTGGGAGATTGTTTTTGTCTTTATGGTAGAGGCAACCGGCATAGGCATCCTTGGTGGATTAGCCGGATGTTTAATTGGATTTGCAGGAGTAAGTTGGATGTCGAAATACGGATTTGATTTAAGCTATATGGGTGGAGATATGTCTGAATACGGCATTCCCATTCTCGATAAAATTTATGGAACCTGGAATTATCCTGCCTTCAGTTTCTTATTTATTTTAAGCGTTACGGTTGCACTGTTATCCAGTATAGTACCGGCATATTGGGCAGCACATAAAGATCCGGTAAAAGCAATCTACCATCGATAAGCCTGTCTGCGTGCGTACACGCACAGGCAGGGAGGTAAAAAATGAAATTTTTATGGAATTTAGCGAAAAAAAATCTATCGAGATCCAGGATTAGAACATCAATTTCTACTATTGCTATTGCGATTGCTATTATTGCCGTGGTCTTTGCCCGAGGATTAATCAGCGGTATGATAGAATCTACCTTTGAAAATCATATCAATTATAAAGCCGGTCATATACGGGTTATCAATGAGGAATACAAACTAAAAGAACGTCTTATGTCTTTAAATTATACTTTAGACGGGTTCAATGGTAAAGGCTACTCAGAGATGAGTGAAAAATTAAAGTTAGTGGAAGGAGTGGAACAGGTTGTTCCACGACTTAAATTCGGAGCTGTGGTTAGCATGGATGATGAATTAGTAGGAATGATGGGCTGGGGAGTTGACCCTGCTGAAGAAATAGCCTTTACCAAGATAGATGAAAAAATAATCGAGGGAAGGATGGTTGAGCTGGGTAGCAAGGAAGTCGTTATGGGAGCCGGGCTTCTGGAAAAAATAGATCGTAAAGTAGGGGATAAAGTCACCATTTTATATACAACCCCTTTTGGTTCCTTCAAAGGTTCTACTTTCCAGATTGTTGGCAAGCTTCAAAGTGCTATACAGATGCTGGATGATACTATTTTCTATCTTCCTTTGGATCAAGCCCAGAGGATTTTGGAGATGCCTGGCGAGGTGACAGAATTGCTTTTAATTACTTCAAATCCCCGTAAAGTAGCTTCGATTTTACCCGGTCTCAATGAATTGTTTTCCCAGGAAGATGAATCCGGAAAATATATCTTGCAGGTTTGGAATAAGGATTATGAACTCATTGGGCTATTTGAAATTGTTACTAAAATATATAACTTTGTCTATATTTTTATCATCATGTTAGCCTGTTTTGTATTGGTGAATACACTGATTATGATTGTCAATGAACGTACCCGTGAAATTGGGATGATGAGTGCCCTGGGTTTGAGGAGCAGAGAAATATTGTATCTCTTTACCATGGAAGGGGCAATTATTGGCGTAATTGGTAGTGCCATTGGCACTGTACTGGGTGGCATATTAACCAAAGTTTTTTCTGTTGTCGGTATCGACTATAGTGCGGCTATGGAGGGAATGAGCGGTGGAGATTTTTTGTTAGAGCCAATTTTTTATACCGTCTTTAGTTTGGAGAATCTTGTTTTTTGCTTTGTATTAGGGGTGGTTGTGGTCACTATCGCCTGTGTCATTCCGGCAAGGATGGCTGCCCGTCTTGAACCGACTGAAGCCTTGAGACAGATATGAAAATAGCGTAAAACTAAAAGCGAAAAGCGTAAAACTAAGATAAAATGCCAGGGGACGGTTCTTTGACATATTTTAATAAATTGAAACGATTAATACGTAGGGGGAGAACTGGTGTCTGCTTGTTAAAAAGCATAAATGTAGAAGGGAAACTGGTTAATCAATAGACTAATTAACTAAATAACCAGCTAACCAACTAACTAAATTAAAAGGAGAGTTAAGAATGCGAAAAGTTACAGGGCTTTTACTGATAGGAATAATAATCTCGATTTTGTTTTCTAGCTTAATGGTCATTACTGCTGCGGAGATGACTGCTGAAGAAATAATTAATAAGAGAGATAATAATGAATATTTTGATTCAGTTCGATTAGAAGCAGAGATGATTATTGTTAACGGTAGTAGAAAAATAACCAAAACTATGATTGCTTTAAGTGATAAAAAAAATTCTTTAGTTGAGTTTACCAATTCGCAAGATAGAGGAACAAAATTTCTGAAGAGAGAAGATGATTTATGGATGTTTTTTCCTGATGCTGAAGATATTGTTAAAATATCTGGGCATATGTTAAATCAGGGGATGATGGGGAGTGATTTTTCCTATCAGGATATAATGGAATCAAATAAATTAACTGATTTATATGACTTTAAAATTCTTAAAGAAGAAGAGTTAAATGGACGTCAATGTTATGTATTAGAAGGGATAGCTAAAGAAGGGGTTAAAGTATCTTATTATCGTCGGGTGAGTTGGGTAGATAAGGAGAGATTTATCGGATTGAAAGAAGAATTGTATGCCCAAAGTGGTCGCTTATTAAAAGAGACTAAAATAAACGAAATAAATGAAATAGAAGAACGTTGGATACCCATTGATTCAGTTATGGAAGATAAATTAAGAAAAAATACTTACACTGAATTTAAAATTTCTCTGATAGACTTCAATCCCGAAATTCCCGAAGGAACATTTACTTTACAAAATTTAAGATAAATTAAAAAATAATTATTTAAAGAAGGAAACCAAATTGATTACGAAAAAATTTTTTAACATCACCATCTTATTTGTAATCTTTTTTCTTTTAGGGTCAATTCCAATTTCCTCCAAGATAGATATTGGTGGTGAGCTTTCTGCTTCTCTAATTAATATTATTTATAACGAAGGGCAGCTTTCTACTTATTTACAGGAAGGGTTGGATTTAGAGCTATTCTTACCCTCTTTTGATGATACTCAGACAAAATTTGAAATATACCTTTATAACAATCCTCTTAGCGGTGGATTTGATTACCTGCTTAAAAAACTTTACCTTAAACATAAATTTGAAAAATTTCACCTGACCGTAGGTCGTCAGCCCATATCCTGGTCTTTCGGCTCAATGCTTAACCCGGTTGATTTTAGTCTGGGTGCTATGGTAATGGATGAAGAGACGGGAGCAAAATATCAGGACGCTATAGAAGGGTATATGCCCTTAAATTGGAATACCAGTATCTCAGTAGTAGCTGCTTTCCCAGAAAATAGCCAGGATATCAAATGGGGACTAAGAGGCAGAACATTGATTGAAGGATATGATCTTACTTTAAATTATGTTCAGGAGCCAGAGCAAGAAATAGCTGGAATATTTATTCCGAGAAGTAGGAGAATAGGTTTTACCGGGAAAGGAGATTTAGGACCATTAGGGGTGTATGGAGCCCTGGGCTATTATTTTAAAACTGATGAAAATGGTGATTTTCTTTACCAGATAGGAAGTGACTATAGTTATTTCTTTGAGACAGGGAATAAAGTATACCTACAATTAGAATACTTATCGATGAAACAGGAAAATTTATCTTCGGTTTTAGGTCCATTTTTTTCAGGGAATATTACCAATAATTTGGATAACCATATAGGATTGCTTTTAGGATTGGTAAATTATGAAATTGATGAATTTTCTCAGGTTAGCTTAATGGCTATTTCCAGCTTAAATGACGGTAGTATGATTATTATGCCGGGGTATCATAATCAATTGAACAATAATCTAAGTTTTAATCTTAATATGGCCATTTATTCAGGGAAGGAAGGTACTCTTTTTGGTTCAACTGTATCAGAAGGGGCTCAGCAAATGCCTAAAGGAATGATTGAGGTAGGTTTAAGTTATTCTTTTTAAAATACTTTAAATATTTAAAGCGAAATTATTTAAGTTATAAATTATATAGATGAACCTAATATTTATTATCTTAATTATAAGGAGGACCTAAAAATGAATTTTGCTATAATTTATACCATTATTATCTTAGTACTAAGTTTACCGCTTTTTATTACTAATGTTTTAAAAATAATTCCTTGGGGAGTTAGGATTATCCCCTTCTCTTTGGCCGTTGCCTTGCTTTGGCTCTACACCATTTTTTTTAGATTAAAGGGTAAAATGGGCTTAATTGGAATTATTTTACTGCTTATATTTTACTTTCTAACTTATATTATCATATTGCCCTCAGGTTTAGGTTTTTTAGTTTTATCCATTTTAGATAGAGAGAAAAATATAGCACCGGAAACAATTGGTAGTGTGGATTATCCTGAACAAATATACCTTATATATCATCCGGGGATGTCTAAATTTACTACCCAAGTGTTGCATTCTTTAGCTGAAAGTATTTCTCAAAATAATTATAAAGTTACTTTATATAATGTAAGAAAAGATTTGCAGATTAATTTAAAAGAAGCAAAAGCAGTCGGCTTTGCTTCGCCGGTCTATGCGGGTCTTATTAGGCCACCATTAGCTGATTTCATTAATCGGAATGAATTATCAGGAATAAATTGCTTTGTAGTGCTTACTGGTTCAGGTGAAGAAAGTGGCGAAGTAGATACTGATAAAGCTGCTAAATTAATAGAGCAAAAGGGTGGAATAATAATTGGAAAAGATAAATTTATAACTTTTGATAAGATGAATGAACTACAGGAAAAAATAGACTTATTCAGTAAAGAACTTATAAAAAAATTAAAATAGTTTTAGATATAATTTTTAAATTATAAAATAACCTCCGGGACGATGAGGGTAATAAAGTAGTAAAAAATATAAATAATGGTTTATTAGCTAATTTAATAACTTCTTCAAGAATTGCTCTTATTCCCTTTTTAATTATCAGTGAGTTACAAGAAAAATATGTTCAGTCTTTGCTAATAATGCTCTTAATCAGTATATCTGATCTAATTGATGGTAGGGTAGCTAGATCTAGGGAAAATAAATGCAAAGGTGGAGATATTTTTGATTTTGTAGCTGACTTCTTAGTAATCTTTTCCATATTTATGCTTTGGTACTTAGAACAAAAGGTTTCTTTATATATGATATTTCTAATTTTATTTTCTTTTATTGCTTTTAGTTATATTTCTTTTGTAAAGAAGAGAGTAGTTAAAAATAAAATTGGCCAGTATGTAGGTGCGGTTTGTTTTTCAGGGATTATAGTTATTTTTTTAGGCAGATTATATTTTGAAAAAATATACCTTGGTTTAACTAATTTAGTCTTAGTAATTATTTCTATTTATCTAATAATATCTATTGTTGAAAATATATGGAATGTCATCAAGAAAGATTATTTTTTTTAATTCTTTTTCTTTAAATGTCAAGTGGATGGTTATACTAACTCCATAATTCGTTGACTTTTTCTGGCTTTGCATAAGGGGCGGATTATAATAACCTTAGTGCAGAAAAACCCATTTCGATATCATAGCTTATAAAAAAGTTCTAAACCTGTCCAATTGAGGGAGCAAAGAATTACCAAGAAGGCGTTTTTTATGTTTAAAAAAATCATTTTAATGGTTATTACCATAGTGGTGATTAGAGGAATTGGTTATGCTACTTTTCCATCTTTAAATCCAGAACCAATAGAACAAGAGACGATGACCATTAAAGTTTATTTCAACAATATCAACCTTAATCCGAACTTAGAAGACTGCAGTAAAGTTTATTCATTAAATAGAATTATTCCAAAAACTGTTGAGGTGGCAAAAGCCGCTCTAAAGGAGTTATTTAAGGGACCAACTGAAGAGGAGAAATCTCAAGGCTATACCTCCTGGTTTTCTAAAGAGACCCAGGATATTCTTGAAAGTGTAAAAGTTAAGAATGGTACTGCCTATGTTGATTTGAAAGACCTCCGTCAAATGATTCCCAATGCTAGTACCAGTTGTGGAAGTGCTGAATTTTTTGCCGAAGTTGAAACCACGCTTCAGCAATTTCCTACCGTAGATAAAGTCATATTCGCTATTGATGGTAAACCAGCAACTTTTTATGAATGGATGCAAATAGGTTGTTATGAAGAGAATGATTTCTGTGACGAAACTCCATTTAAAACCTCTGACCGGGATACAGAAGAAGAAACTAAAAAGATAATTAGAGACAGAACGCATGAGGCAATTTTAGCCATTAAAAATAAAGATACGAAAAAATTATCTAATCTGGTTCACCCCGATAAAGGAATTTGTTTTTCACCTTATTCCAATGTAGAGCTTAAAAATAATCTCGTTTTTCCCGCTTCCCAAGTTTTGAATTTTTTACAGGATAAAAAAGTTTATACCTGGGGAATTTATGATGGTTCAGGTTTAGCTATAAATTTAACTTCCGCAGAATATTATAATAAATTTATCTATGATGTTGATTTTGTCAATGCCCCAGAAATTAGTTACAACCGAATTATTGGCAAGGGTAGCACAATAAATAATGCCTTTGAAGTTTATCCAAATACAATTATCGTTGAATATCATTTTTCTAGCTTTGACCCAAAGTACGAAGGGATGGATTGGAGAAGTCTAAGATTAGTATTTGAGGAAAAAGATACCATGTGGTATCTAATTGGAATTATCCATGACCAATGGACGATATAGACAACCTATTCAACTTAAAATTGTGACAAGGGACGGTTGTAATAGCTCAATAATTCGGTAACTTTTTCAAACTTTTCGTAAGGGGTGGGATTATAATAACGATAGTGCGGAAAGAACCTTTTTAATATTATAGCTTATATAAAAAGTTCTAAAATTGTCCAATAGGGGGAGCCTTGACCTTTTAAGCCCTTCAGCATTTTACTGAAGGGCTTTTTTATTTGAAAAAGAAATATTTTAAATGGGTCTTTGAAATTAATCCAGATCAAAAGATTATCGAGTCAGGGGTTAAAATTATAGCCGAAGAAGACAAAGCAGTGTATGAGCATATTTTAGAAGGCAGTTTTGAAGGGATGAAATATCAAATTCTTGCCCTTTGTATTTACGAATTTAAAGGAGATAAATTTCAACATCTTAGATCTATCTATGATCGCTTGTCTCTGGCTAAACAACTGGCTAAAGGTCCAATTGCCAAAACAGCGGTAAATACTATTATCAATCGGATGGAAAAAGGATTAAAATAATAAGTAGGATAAATTTATAAATTCAACAGTTAGTAAAGTTTTTTCATCTTTAATTAACTATTATTAATTTTTCACAAAAAAGAAGGATTTTTAAGAGTTTTGTCGCACATATGGTAAAAGATAATATAAATATATCTATACTTATCCCACAAAGGTTAAAAGATTCACCACAACTAATATTCCAAATTTTTAATTAATGATGTTTCATTAATTACTCCACTAAACTGCTTTTCTATACTACAAGTTGTTTAACTATACCTATAAGTAATTAACGCATGATTTTTAATGAGCAAAATTGCGATAATAGTAAATTATAAAGGATTTGAAAAATTTTGCATGTACTGATAAAATGATTTTATGAAAGAAAAAATTAAGAAAAATATTTTAGAAAAAGTTATATCTAAATTTAAATTCCCTCTTAATATGAAAAAAATTGGGATAGATATGGGTTCTGATAATCTTAAAGCAGTTGTGATAGATGGAAAAAATATAACTTCTTATTTAAAAAAAATAGATGGAAAACCAATTTATGCTTTAAAGGAAATATTAGATGAAATTATAACAAAACACAGTAATGAGGCTTATCTTGGTGTAACAGGGGTTAATTCAATTTATCTATCGGATGTTCTAAATGAAAAACAAATGATAAATGAAGCAATTGCGACTAAAGGGGGCATTGCATCTCTTAATCTAGACATTAAGGAAAATGAAAGGATTGCAGTCATTGATGTTGGAGCCTCAAACCAGAGATGTTATGAATTTGGAAAAGATAAAAATAGTGGAAAATTAATTTTAGAACATCATTATTTACAGAATAAATGTGGTGCCGGTTCAGGTTTGTTACTTGAGCATATGGCAAAAAGATTTGAATATGGTTCAATAGGGGAACTGTCTAATGTAGCTAATCAAACTGAAAAAACCATAAAGCTTTCTGCAAAATGTGGTGTTTTCCGTGAATCTGATGTTGTGCACCAACAACAAAAGGGAACATCAAAAGAGGTATTGGCTGCTTCACTTTATAGAGCCTCTGCTGATAGTTTTAAAACCATTCTCTCAAATGGAATGATGCCTGAAGGTAGAATTATTCTTATTGGCGGTCTCTCACTTAGTAAGGCCTTTGTTAAGCATCTAATGGATATTTGTAAAATCTCTTCTGAAAGAGTGATTATTCCAAAACAAAGATTACATATAGGTGCAATTGGTGCAGCAATCTATGGTCAACAGGTTTATTTAAATAATATAATGATAAAATTAGAGAAAAAATTAACCAAACCCTTTAACTATGAATCACAGGGTCCATTAATCCTCAAAAAATCTGAAATTATGAAACTAAAAGAAGATTGGCCTTACGGTGCAGATATTCCTTTAGCTGGCTTAGGAATTGATATAGGCTCTGTTAGTACAAAGGCTGCATTAATAGCAAAACTTATTAATGGGAATTTTAGATTGCTTGCATATCACTACAGGAGAACAGAGATAGACCCTGTTGGGGCTGCAATAGATGTAATAATCAAAGTGTATAATCAGGTTATAGAAAGGGGCTATAAAATTAAGAAAGTTGTTGCAGGAACAACTGGGAGCGGAAGACAGCTTACTGGTTTTATAGTTGGGGCTTCTAAAGAACATATTGTTGATGAAATCACTGCACAAGCTGCAGGCATAATAACAGTATATCCTCAAAAAGAGTTTAGTATTATTGAGTTTGGTGGACAGGATTCAAAATTTATTAATATTAGCCAGGGCGTGGTTGTTGATTTTGCAATGAATAATGCATGTGCTGCTGGGACCGGAGCATTGCTTGAAAAATATGCTATGCGCAGAGGCATTAAAATAGAAGATTTTGGAGATATTGCATTAAGAGCAAAGAATCCTCCTGCTATAGATAGCACTTGTGCGGTTTTGTCAGAGCAATCAATAATAAAATACGAACAAAACAATGTATCTTTAGAGGATTTATGTGCTGCCCTTACATTAGCAACTGCAAGAAACTATTTAGCAAAGGTAGTTAGCGGCATCGAAATAAAAGAAAAGGTTGTTTTTCAGGGGGCAACTGCATTTAATCTTGGACAGGTTGCTGCTCTTGAAACTGTTCTTGGAAAAGGAATAATTGTACCTCCTTGGCCGCATATAACTGGAGCAATAGGTGCAGCAAAATATGCATATGATACCTCTAATTTAGGTAATTTTAGAGGATTTAAAAAAATATCAAATCTAAAATACAATGTAGGACCTTATGAATGTATCAACAAAGATTGTGGAAATGACTGTAATATAACCAGGGCTGAAATTAAAGGTAAAGAAAAGATATTTTATTTTATAGGTGACAGATGCCAGAGATACAGTGCAAAAAAGGATGAGAAACAAATAAAGCCGCCTAACTTATTTAAAGAAAGGCAGAAAATAATGGAGGATACATGCAAATGAGAGTAGGAATTCCAAGGGGTTTGTTATTTAATGATTTCTCACCTTTGTTTATTCCTTTTTTTAGTTATTTAGGCATAAAAACCATTGTTTCAGATGAAACGAATAGGAAGATAATTAATCGTGGTTTAGAGATAGTGCCAGCAGAATATTGTTTCCCAATTAAGGTAGCCTATGGTCATGTTGATAATCTTCTAAAAAAAGGTGTTGATTTTATTTTTATTCCCGATATTGCAAATACAGGAGAACCAACTCGTGGCTATAAGCATTGTGTCACGTGTCCATGGATACAGTCTGCACCAGATCTCATGAAATCTGCACCAAAGCTGGTTAAAGAAGGTCTCAATCTAAAAAACTTACTTTCTCCTTCACTATTTTTTGACTGGGGGTTAAATCATATTGAGGATCAGATGAAGAAAACTCTAGCAAAGATGGGTTATAGCACGAAAAATGTTAGGGCTGCACTTCAAGAAGGATTAGTAAACAAAAAAAAGTTTGATAAGAAAATTGAGGAAAAAACAAAAGAAGTCTTTGATTCTATTCAAGAGAAATGTAAAAAAAACGAACCTACTTTTTTAGTTATGGCAAGACCATACACAGCTTATGATGCAAATATTAATAATGATATTGTAAATAAAATATTGGATGCTGGTTATCTTGCAATACCCCTTGAATTTGCTCCAATAGGTTCAATAGATATTTCTAAACAAATGCCAAAAATGTACTGGATTCAGGGCCAAAAGAAACTGGCTGCAATTGAATTATTAAATGCAAATAAAAACCTGTTTGGAATTGATATAACCTATTTTGCCTGTGGTCCTGATACCCAAATAAACCAGCAAATGAGATGCAGAACACAAAAACCATTTTTAACAGTTGAAATGGATGAGCATACTGGAGATGCCGGAATTGATACCAGATTACAGGCATTTTTCAATACAGTTAAATCTTACCTGGGAATAGAAGCAAAGCAAACCGGTAAGGTTTTTGGTGTAAAACTAAAAGGCTTTGATAAGATTAAAGGCAAAAATATTCTTTTTTTTCCTCCAATGTCAAAACATAATTATGCATTATCTGCTGTTTTCAATGCCTATAGAATTCAGTCAAGGGTTTTAGAAGTAAGCCCTGATGAAACCATGGAAAGAGCGAGAAGCTGTACATACGGCTTAGTATGCACCCCTTATCTACATACTACAGAGGCTATGCTTAATTTAATGCAAAAACCAGGGTTTGACCAGGAAAAGTGTGCCTTTTTTCAGGCAACAACCGATTGTGGCCCATGTAGACTAGGGCAGTATGCAAGCCTTGAATCTCTTTTATTCCAGAAAAAGGGAATAGATGTTGATATAATAACCGGGGGCGAACTGGAAAGTGAATTTAATCTTGGCATGCCCTTATTAATCAAGGCATGGTCTGGTATAACTGCAGTTGACCAGCTTGAAAAAATGAGAATGCACACAAGACCCTATGAGGTTAATAAAGGAACCTCGGATCAGATTTATGAGAAATATGTGAAAAGGCTTCTTGATTATCTATCAGATTTAAAAACTAATCTTGGGAAAATAAAAACCCTTTTAACTAGTGGGAGGGCATTTTTCTCTAATTTATCGGATAGAAATTTATCCCCTGTTGAAGAAATCTTAAGAAAAGCTCAAGGAGATTTTTCTCAGGTTAAAAGAACGAATGAAGAAAAACCAAAGATAGGCATAGTTGGTGAATTCTTTGTAAGGCTTCATGAGCAAGCCAATCAATACATTATAAGAAAGCTTGAAGAAAAGGGAATAGAAACTTGGTTAGCTCCAGCAACAGAATATCTTATTTATTCTTATTATCTTACTTCTGTTTATGCAAAAGAAAAATTCAGCTTAAACAGAAAAAAGGAAAATTTAAGGGAATGGATTTTGAAATCAATATTATATAAAGTTATGATTGGTTATGAGCACATGTTGTTTAAAGCAACCTTACCATATATGCAAGGCTTTGATGATATAACTGCACAAGAAATAGTATCAAATGGTGAGAAATACATTAGACATTATATTGGCGGAGAGGCCATAGTAAGTATGGGAAAGGCAGTAGATTATGTAAAAAGGGGGTTGGATGGCATTATTAGCGTTATTCCATTTAACTGCATGCCAGGATTGATTATAGATGGTTTTGTCCCAAAATTTAGAAAAGATAATAATAACATTCCCTTTGTGTCTATAGAGTATGATGGTTTTCAGGATAGTACAAGAGAAATGAGAATTGATACCTTTGTTGCACAAGTAAAAGAGAGATATGAGAATAAAAAATATACAAAATCTCATTAAAAACAAAAGATAAATCAATCTCATAAATAATTTCCCTTTTTGTCGCCTTCTGTGTAAAAGCACGACATTACATAGATGTGCTAGCTCAATAATTCGGTAACTTTTTCTAACTTTTCATAAGGGTTGATAATCTAATCTCCCATTTTTCTTATAAATAATTATATTTATATGACAGAAGGACTCGGTCTTTTGGTGCAAAGAAATACCTGGATTCCTGCTTGCTATTTTCCTCTTTCACTTTCCGTCATGGTGAGCGACCGCAGGGAATGTAGCAATCTCATTGTTTTATATGGCATTGCCATTAACAACAAAAAGTATTACAATAAACAAAGTTATAATAATAATCACCAACGAATTTAAATTTAAAACACTCTGCAAAAATATCTAAAAAAAATGAAAGGTTTATTAAAAAATCATATTTAAAAAGATACAATTAGCGTAAATATTTATATAAATACACTAAATATCAGCAACAATTTTAATTCTTTTCTCATAACAGGTAAAATGTCTTTTTGTTTTAATTATATTTAATTAAGGAGCGAATGAGACTATGGTTCTAAAAGTAGTGGGAATTGTAAGTAGTCCCAGGAAAGAGATGAACACTGATACTTTTGTAACGAAAGCTCTGGAAGGTGCCCAGTCCGTCGGTGCAGAAACAGAAAAAATCTATCTCAATGATCTGGAAATAAAGCCCTGTCAAGCCTGTGACAGGTTTCCCGCCCCTGATTATTGCTTCTACCGAGATGGAATGGAAAAAATATATGATGTTCTTGCCACCGCTGATGCTCTGGTTATCGGAGCTCCTGCCTATTTTGGTTCCTTCAGCGCTCAGCTCAAATTGCTCATTGATCGCTCAAATTGCCTGGCGGAAATGGTTACACTCCCGGATGGTAAATTGATATTCAAGTCGAGGTTGGAAAAAAGAAAGAAGGGCATCTTTATCTGGGTGGCTAACTTATCGAAAAATCCTGAACACGCACTGGTATCTATAAGAATCTGGTGCAAATATTTCGCCAATGTTGAGTTGGTAGATACTTTAGTTATTACGGACTCTGACCGT
>JBGPSO010000023.1:0-13954 GCA_041490145.1 Atribacterota bacterium | reverse complement strand
CTTTGAGAACTAAAATCTCGTCCGAAAATGCCTTTTTGTCCTTAAAGCCATTTTCAACGGACATACCGTAAGCATAAGATGCCACTCCAATCAAGTTTGTAAATAGTTTAGAAAATTCCATATCCTTTACTTCATTTTGTAGAACAGGATAAGCTTCTATTTTTGCTCTATCAAATACCCCCTTTAAATCCTCAATGTAATCAGGACCGTAAGCAACGCCAAACGCTAAACGAATCGGAAGGTAATAAGAAATGAAAATCTTGGTAGCAGTATTTGTAATAGAAACAGCATTAAAAAATGCAATCCTGATAATTCTTATTTTTTTAGCCAAACCACCGAAAATATTTTCAAGTTCCTCAAAAGCCTCATCTGCTGCTAAAAAACCGTTTTGTGAGAGAATTAGATCAGGAATGTAGTTAGGGTCCACTCTTTCGTAGTAGTACCTTATAACTGGGGCAACGGGATTTTTAGTTGTAATGAAAATGAAATCGGGTTTTACCTTATCATCAAAATCTATATCACTTATTGCATGACAATTTAACTTTATAGCATTGTTTTCTCCTCGTACAACATAAATGTCACCTTTATTTAATTTGTTAACAAGACTTTCTCTTCCAATACCTACTACAGAAGCTTCACTCATGAGCTCCTGAGTAAAAAGAGTTCCGGTTCTTCCTCCAACACCAACGATAGCAATTTTTTTCTTCATACCTATATTATAGCAAAGATATTACAGTTAAAGATAAGACATAAAATAATTAAATAGTAAATATATTACTAAAATGAATTCACAGAAGACAGAATTTTTCCCTTCCGCAATTTTAATATACACTCATTTTATTCTATCCTTTATTTATTAAGGAATAGAAAATATAATTCCTTACTCTATATAAAAAAGAAGTAAAATAAATACTCTCTATGTTAATTCCCTTATAATTTTCTTTGACTCTGGAATCTTTTGAGGACTCATACTCAGTTCATCTACACCTAACTCAACAAGTGTTGGTATGGCATTAGGATCTCCTGCAAGTTCTCCGCAAACACCAGTCCATTTATCATTTTTGTGGGACGCATCTACAGTCATCTTTATAAGTTTAAGTACTGCAGGATGGAGAGGCTGGTATAGATAGTTTAGATTTTCGTTTGTTCTGTCTGAAGCAAATGTGTATTGGGTAAGATCGTTTGTTCCAATGCTAAAGAAGTCGACATATTCGGAAAGTTCTTCTGCATTTAAAGCTGCAGAGGGAATTTCTACCATAATACCCACTTCGATATTTTCATCAAAATCTATTTTCTTTCTTTTTAACTCTTTTTTTACTTCCTCTAATACCTTATTTGCTTCAGTTATTTCTTCTTTTACGGCAATCATTGGGTACATGATTCTTGCTTTTCCAAAAGCGCTTGCTTTAAGAATTGCTCTTAGTTGGGTTTTGAATAGGTCTTTCCTAATCAAGCAAAGCCTAATTGCACGCACTCCTAGGAAGGGATTTAGTTCTTTCTCAAGATTTAGATACGGGATTTGCTTGTCCCCACCGATATCAAGCGTTCTTATAATGACAGGCTTGCCACCAAATTTTTCAAGCACAACTTTATACGCGTCAAACTGCTCTTCTTCTGTGGAGGGAGTAGTTCTATCAAGAAATAGAAACTCAGTCCTATATAACCCAACTCCATCTGCACCCATTTCTACTGATTTATCCACATCTTTTGGTGAGCCAATATTTGCAGCAACTTCAATATTTTTTCCACTTTTAGTTATAGCGGGAAGTTTAGCAGTTTCTTGAAGTTCTGTATTTTCTTTTTCAAGTTTCATTTTCCTGTCTATATATGCATCTTTTGTGTTCTCGTCAGGATCAATGATTATTAGCCCCTCTTTTCCATCAATAATTAATTCGTCTTTTTCTTTTACCTCTTGAAGTACATCTTTAACTCCAACAACTGCAGGTATGCCTAAAGCTTCTGCAAGAATCGCCGTATGAGAGGTAACCCCTCCTTTCTCCGTTACAAACCCCAATACATTTTTTCTATCGAGGCTTGCGGTGTCAGAAGGGGTTAGATCGCTTACTACAACTATGGAAGGCTCCGGCAGAAGAGCAAGACTTACCTTCTGTTTGTTCACAATGTTTCTTATGAGCCTATCTGAAACATCACGAATATCTTTTGCTCTTTCTTTAAAGTATTCATTTTCCATTTGCTCCATTTGCTTTGCACTTTCTTCAAAAGAGTTCTGAACGGAATAGGTAACACTATAACCTTCTTTAAGCATTGAGTTAATTTTCTCTAAAATGGTGGAATCTTCAAGAAAAAGGATATGAGCTTCAAAAATACCTGCTTCCTTTGGATTACTCTTTTTAACGCTTTCGTAGAGATTATTAATTTCTTCTTTTGTCTTTTCTATTCCACTGTTTAATACTTTGATTTTATCTTCAAAGGGAACTCCGTCTTTTTCTTCCTTAATTTCTATTTCCTTATTTTCGTAAACTATCGCTTTCCCTAATGCAATACCTTTTGAAACTCCGATCCCATGAAGATTTTTCATTCCTCATCTCCAAAATTATTTGCAACAAGTTCTTCGAAAGCCTTTATAGCATTCTCTTCATCCTCGCCATCTGCTTCTACCATAATTTTAGCACCTTTTTCCGCTCCAAGGGAAAGAACTCCAAGTATACTTTTTGCAGAAACTTTTTTGCCATCTTTTTCGATAACAATATTTGCTTTAAACTTGCTTACAGCCTGCACCAGCACTGCAGCAGGCCGCGCATGTAGCCCAACTTTGTTTTGGATAATAAAAGATTGTTGTTGCATGAGTGTATCCAGCTATTATTAATCTTCACGATAATCTATCTAATTATACAATTTTGCATTTTTTGATTACTTGTTTATGATTAAAGACTTCGCTGAGATATTCTCCTTCCAGAAGCAAAATATAGTGCCTAATGTTAGTAACCAACAAAAACGGTAGAGGAGCATTTCTATAAACACTCCTCTACCGCAAATCTTCTAAACTTTGCTTAAAGAACAGCTATTTTTTGACTCTTGCAATATTTTATTTACATCACTTCTTAACATTGCCTCAACACTCCCAACAATTGAACCTTCAACAAGCGGTGCATCAGCAATGTGAACATTGGCAGGTTTTGAAGAGAGCTCAACTATATTTTTTGCTGCCATTATTGTACTCCCGATATCTGCGTATATGATAACGTCAGTGTTTTTCTGAAGTAAAGATTCAAGCACCGAAAGAGCTTTCTCGGCATCTACTCCAAGGCGACCGTCATCAGTCCCTCCAACACCTATAATATCCACTCCTTTTGCCATCTGCTTACATACTTCAGCAAGCCCCTCTGCTATTAGTTTTGAGTGAGAAAGTATCAGTATTCCTACCATTTTCAATCCTTAACTTCTAGATCTTCAAATAAAGCCTTAAAAAAGAGATAAGATGAAGTAGCACCAGGATCTTGGTGATTGGCACTTCTTTCTCCTAAATAAGAAGCTCTTCCTCTTCGTGCTACAAGAGGAATTGTTCTTTCCATGGACTCTTTCGCAGTTTTGATTAAGTCTTCTGATAAACTGTTTTTATTTACCAAACTTTCTTTAAATTTATTTACTACTGGTTCCCATACATCGATCATAGTCTTATCTCCAACTTCCGCTTTCCCAAGTACTTTTATTGCATTTAGTGCATTTTGCAAAGCTTCCTCGAGATCTTCAATAGTTACGTTTGTTTTTCCAGAAAGTGTGGCAGAAATTTTCATAAAAATAGTCCCATATAAAGGACCTGATGCCCCCCCTACAGAAGATAGTATTGCCATAGAAATAGTTCTAAAGAATTCTGATGGTGTTGCAAGTTTTAGGTTTTCAATTTTCTCTAGAGCATTTTTACATCCTTTGTCCATATTTATACCATGATCTCCGTCGCCTATTGCAGAGTCGAGTTCTGTAAGATATTCCTTATTTTCACTGATGTATTTAGCAAATCTTACAAATACTTTACTGAAATATTCCTCATCCAACATTTATCTTTCTCCGAAGTTTATAATTTAATATGCTTTTAAATATTATGCTAAATCACATTCCCACCCTGAGCCCGATTGTATGCACTTTTGCATCCAGATATTTCTTTAGTTCTTCATCAAGCTTAAGTACTGTTATTGATGCTCCTTGCATTTCAAGAGAAGTAATGTAATTTCCAATTAGAGGCTTATAAATGGCTACATTTTTGTCCTTAAGCATTGAAAATACTTTTCTTGTAACAATATATAACTCTATAAGTGGCGTGCCACCCATTCCATTTATAAGTAGTGTTACTTCATCTTTTGGTTTAAGTTCAATATCTTTAAGTATGGCATCCATCATCATTTCGACGATTTTATCGGCCGGCTTTAAGGGGAGTCTCTTTCTTCCAGGTTCTCCATGTATTCCTACGCCAAACTCAAATTCATCTTCGTTTAAAGTGAAAGTGGGTTTTCCGGCAGCAGGGACAGTGCACGGTGTCAGTGCAATGCCAATAGAACGTACATTTGCAATAACTTTTTCACCTAATTTTTTTAGTTCCAATATATTTTTCTTCACTTCGGCAGCGGCACCTACAATTTTTTCAACGAAGACTGTTCCGCCAACTCCTCTTCTTCCAGCAGTCCAGGTAGAGTTTTCAACGGCAACATCATCGTTTACAACAATACTTTCTGTATCAATTCCATCACCTTTGAGAAGTTCTTTTGCCATGTCAAAGTTCATTACATCGCCGGTATAATTTTTTACTATAAATAAAATACCAGCACCTCCATTCACCTTTTTAGCAGCTTCGTACATTTGGTCAGGAGTAGGAGAAGAGAATACATCTCCAGGGCAGGCCGCATCTAACATGCCGTAGCCTACATAACCTCCGTGAAGGGGCTCATGCCCTGAACCACCACCAGAGATTATTGCTACTTTACCTTTTACGGGAGCATCATTTCTGTAAATGAAATTCGGTGAGAAATTCACACTAACCAGATCTCCATAAGCAACACCAATGCCTTCCAGCATTTCCTTAACGACTTTAGTTGGGTCATTAATAAGTTTCTTCATCTTAGCACCTCCATTTTGCGCTATATCCCGAAATCTGCGTCTAAAATATTTACGCAGATTTTTTGCTAAATTCATCTAAAATCCTCATAAATTTCATGATAAATCTGCAAATTTACATTCAAATTCTACTATTTTCTTCACCGCTTTTCAAGAAAAGTTTTATTTTTATTTTTTCTTAAATATTTTTAATGCGGGATTATGGCTACGCCACACAACTGTGAACCAGAATCCAATCCAGCCAATCGGGAAGAGAATCATACTTGCTATTCTTCCTGCTACATAGAACATAAACTCGCTGCCAATTAAAGGCAACAAGAAAATCAGAATCCATCCCCACAGAGGAATCCAAGCAAATTTGTAAGACTGGTTTATGCCTTCCTTGGTTGTTATGTCTTTTTCAGTCTTTCCGGAATTTTTTTTATCCTTCTTCAGCCTTTTTTTATCTTCCATTTAATTTCCCTTCAGCTTTTAATGTATTGAACTGTCTAAAAGCTTTAATTTGTTGCAGAGGGCAAATCACGGCTTGCTATTATATCTACTCCGGTCCCTAAGGCATTTTTTACAACTACCTGATCCATTTTGACTGGTGCTTCTAATTCAATCTTCCGAAGTTCTTTCATTAGCTCCATAATAAGAGGCTTGGGAAAAGGTGAAGCAGTGTAGACTGCCACTAACGGATGTATACCTCCTTTTAGCTTAACTGTGGTTGCAACTATCCTCCGCGGGTCAGTAATTTCGGTAGTAGCAAATCTAATCCCAATATCACATTTATTAACTGCAATATGCATAATATTTTTACCATCGTGTGTTACTATAAGGGTACATCCTACAGGGCAGCCAAGACATATAATTTTAGTTTCTTCTATAGCCATCCCTTAACCTCCCCTCTTTAAAATTTACGATGTTCACCGTAAGTATTGTTGCTCTCTGGACCATATCATAAGCTTTTTGCGGAATATCAATAGTAACCATTTCTCCTGGGCGAACATACCTTTCTAACTTCCTTGTAATGAGGTTGTTTCTATCAATTACCTCAACCCAAACTTTTTCTTCCATTGGCTTTATTACGCGCATCTGTAACCTTTGAGGTCCCTCAGATAAACTTTCCTTGTCAAGCATATGGGGTATTATATGGTGAATATTGTTACCTGATTGCAATTTGATTTGGTTTAAATCTTTTTTCTTTCCGGCAAGTGCAAATTTTGCTGCACTACGTCCTGCTATGTATCCTGCCTCTGTTACCCAATCTACCAGGTCGTATACGTGTACAACGTTTCCTGTAGAGAAAATACCAGGTACATTTGTTTGCATCTCTTCGTTAACAAAAGGGCCTCCCGTTATCGGGTCTAATTTTACTCCTGCTTTTTTGGAAAGCTCATTTTCGGGAATAAGCCCAACTGAAAGAAGAAGGGTGTCTGCAGGAATGATTTCCTCTGTGCCTGGGATTGGTTTCATTTGCTCATCAACCTGTATAGACTCAATTTCCTCCACTCTTTTATTCCCAATTATACGGTTAACGGTGTGGCTGAGTTGCAACGGTATATCAAAATCATTGAGGCATTGCACATAATTACGCGTTAACCCTGTCAAAAAAGGCATAATCTCGAGCACTCGCTCAATCTTTGCACCTTCAAGAGTTAATCGCCTTGCCATAATCATCCCGATATCGCCTGAACCTAAAATCACGAAATGTTTACCAGGCATAAATCCTTCAACATTGACAAATCGTTGAGCTGTGCCTGCGGTATAAACTCCGGCAGGTCTTGTGCCCGGTGTTCGTATTTGAGAACGTGTACGCTCTCTGCACCCCATTGCGAGTACAATTGAACGCGCTTCAAGTTCTACGAAGCCACTCCACTTGCTTGTTGCATAGATATGTTTTAGTGGAGTAATATCAAGCACCATTGCATCAAGAAGTGTTTCTACTCCTAAGGACAGTGCTTCCTGAGCAAACCTCTGAGCGTATTTAGGCCCCGGGAGATCTTCTTTAAAAATCTCTGTTCCGAATCCATTGTGTATGCACTGTAATAGAATACCACCCAATTCTTTATCTCGTTCTATAATAAGGACATCCTCTGCACCAGCCTTTTTGGCTGCTATGGCTGCACCTAACCCGCTTGGCCCGCTACCAATCACAATAACATCATATTTTTCTTTCAGTGCCATCTTACAATATCTCCTTAGTTCTACCAATCAGAAACTCAGACCCTGGCCCTTTTTTGGATACTTGTTCTGGGGGAATTCCTAACTCACGAGATAGAATTTCTACTACACGTGGTGTATCAAATGCCCCCTGGCAACGTCCTGTTCCAAGCCAAGTACGGCGTTTAATGGCATCGTAAGTGCGTACAGAGATGGGTGCATGAATTTCTGCAACAATTTCTCCCTCAGTTACTGTCTCACAACGGCAAACTATTCGTCCATACCTTGGGTCATTATGTATCAAAATTTTCTGCTCTTCAACCGATAAATCACGGAAACGTGGTCGTGCCGGACGAATAGGATCCCAATCTAGCTTTTCTTCAAGTTTCTCTCCGGCATCTTTAAGTAAATTAATTACTCGCTGAGCTATGGCAGGAGATGACGCAAGCCCTGGAGATTCAATGCCGCCAAGGTTCACAAGCCCTTGGATCTCTTCTGGAATTTCAATGATATAATCATTTTGGTAATTTACGCCAGGGGTCTTACAAGGGGCATTTCCACCTGCACGCAATCCTGCAAACATAGCGATTGCATATTTTAAATTTAACTTTGGCACCAGTTTGGTTGCTCCCTGCCAAACTTCTTCCAATCCTGATTGAGTAACTGAGCGGTCCTCTTTATCCTGTACGTTCTGCGCGTTTGGTCCAATGATTGTATTACCATGCACGGTTGTCGTGACCATTATTCCTTTACTAATCTTCGTAGGAACAGGGAAGAGTACATTGTTTACGGAAATGTCGGCACTATCAAAAACATAGTATTCGCCTTTTCGGGGAGTGATTTTAAATTCAGGTCGTATGCCTGCTTTATGCATCACGTCATCAGAGTAAAGCCCTGCAGAGTTGATTACCCATCTTGCACCGAATATCCCACAGTTTGTCTTAATGCCTACAACACGGTTACCTTCCATAATAAAGTCTTCAAATGCAGTTTCAAACATTAAAGTAACACCGTTCATTACGGCGTTCTCTGCAGCAGCAACAGTTGTAGCAAATGGATCAGCTATGCCGCCTGTTGAAGCCCATAGCGCACCACTTACATTGGGATTAATATCTGGCTCACGGCGACGGACTTCGTCTCCTGAAATCATCATCATCCCACGTACACCATTCTTTATCCCTCCTTGGAACAGTTCATCAAGGTGCGGTAACTCTTCTTTTCCGATGGCTACTACATAATCACCGCGACGCTCAAAAGGAATATTTAGCTCACCTGCAACGGTATCCCACATCCTATTTCCAGCTATGTTCATCTCTGCCTTGAGAGAACCTGGCACGGGGTCGTATCCTGCATGAATAATAGCAGTGTTTGCAGCTGTTGTGCCCATACAAACATCTGCCTCTTTCTCAATAAGGAGGATGTCAAGCTGGTAGCGAGAAAGAAATCGTGCAATCATGCTTCCTACAACTCCAGCTCCAATAATTATTATATCGTAGTTTTTATTTTTCATTCCATTCATAGTTTTCTTCCTTATTAATCTATGTTTTATTATTTATTGTTACTTTCTGTCCGATCTCTTGTTCGTTATCATTAATCAATCTTTTTATGTTTTCCTTATACAAAATTATCATAAGTTTATTAAATACTCTCTAAACATTTGCTGTACCAATGTTGCCACTTACGTATTTAGTGATGTCTATGAAGTAGAATCTTTTCATTACTATATAGCTATTGAGAAAGGGGAAAAGGGAATGCAAAATCCCTCTTCCCCTTCCCTAAAAAAACCTATTTAAATAATTTGCCTTGAATCTTTAGGCCTCTTTCTGTAGAAGAGCTGAAGTGACAAACCAATCATAGGTAAGTACACCAAGGACAGCACCAATAAAAGGACCAATAATCGGTGCAACTATCCAATAATTACCGTTAAACAAGCCTTTTGTACCAGCAAGGAATCCGAAAAGCCGAGGACCAAAGTCACGGGCAGGGTTAATAGCATATCCACTTGGTCCGCCAAGGCAAAGACCTACTGCTAGGACAGTAAATGCTACTACCAGTGGGCCAAGATTTGCTCCAACAGCTGTATTCTTAGTATCACCGCTGGCAAGAACACCCCAAAGTAGAACAGCAGTACCAATAATTTCTGCAATAAGAGCATTTGCCAAGGTGTAAGAACCAATACTTGCAGCTCCTGCACCACCCCAGAAAGTATTGCCAAAAACAGATCCTGGGCCTGTGCACCAAACATTAGGCATACCTGTAGCTTTCAAACCGCCCATATAAACCAAATATACGCCAAAAGCACCAAGGAATGCACCAAAAACCTGGGCAATCCAATATGGAACAACCTTGCTCCATGGGAAGCCACGCTTTACTGCTACAGCCAGCGTAACTGCTGGATTAATATGTGCTCCTGAGACGCCAGCAGTAACATACACTGCGACCAACACTGCCATAGCCCATCCAAAAGTAATTGTGTTCCAGTTATAAGCTGGTGCAGCTAAACGTGGTGCTAAACCCACATTTGCTACAACACCATCACCCAACAAAATAAGGATGAAGGTTCCGAAAATCTCTCCTATAAGTTCTCCTGCTAAACTTATTTTTTTCATTTTTTTTCCTCCTTTAAAATTTAAAATTACTCTATCCAGTTGAATGTACGTTCAACTGCTTTAAGCCATTTTTTATAAAGTTTTGCTCGAGTGGCTGGATCCATCTTTGGTTTCCAGGTCTTGTCGATACCCCAGTTCTTACGAAGGTCGTCAAGGTTGTTCCAGAAGCCAACAGCAAAACCTGCAGCATACGATGCACCTAATGCTGTGGTTTCAGCTACGGTTGGCCTTACTACAGGTACATTCAGGATATCTGCCTGGAACTGCATAAGCAATTCATTAAACACCATGCCTCCATCAACTTTAAGGGCAGCCAGTTTTACGCCGGAGTCTTTCTCCATTGCGTCCAATACTTCGCGGGTTTGAAATGCAGAAGCTTCGAGTGCGGCACGTGCAATATGCCCTTTGTTGATAAAGCGGGTGAGACCAACAATAACCCCACGAGCATCGCTCCTCCAGTAAGGTGCAAATAGGCCAGAGAGAGCAGGTACAAAATAAATGTCACCGTTATCCTCAACAGTCTTAGCAAGTGCTTCGATATCGCTTGATTTTTCGAAGAACTTCAGGTTGTCACGGAGCCATTGTACCAATGCACCAGTAATGGCAATAGAACCTTCAAGTGCGTAAACTGCTGGTTCCTTTCCAAATTGATATGCCAATGTAGTTAAGAGACCGCTCTTGCTTTGTACTGGTTTGGTGCCTGTATTAAGGAGCATAAAGCATCCTGTTCCATAAGTATTCTTAGCTTCACCAGGATTGAAGCAAGTTTGGCCAACGAGAGCTCCTTGCTGATCACCAAGGTCGCCGCAAACAGGAATTGATGCTCCAAGTGGACCGTCTTTAGGCGTGTAACCATAAACTTCAGGATCGCTTGAGGGACGTACTTTTGGAAGCATCTGACGTGGAATACCCATTATTTTGAGTATTTCATCATCCCAATCAAGAGTTTTCAGGTTCATTAACATCGTGCGGCTTGCATTTGTAACATCTGTAACATGTGCACCGCCTTTAGGGCCTCCAGTAAGCCACCAGATTTCCCAGGTATCAATGTTACCAAAGATTGCATCACCTTTTAGAGCGGCTTCTTTAACCCCAGAAACATTATCAAGGATCCATTTAATCTTAGGGCCTGAGAAATAAGTTGCAAGGGGTAAGCCTACTTTAGCTCTGAAACGATCCTGTCCACCTTCTTTTGCCAGTTTATCGATGATATCCTTGGTACGGGTGCACTGCCAGACAATTGCATTGTAATAAGGTTTACCTGTTTTCTTGTTCCAGACAACTGTTGTCTCACGCTGATTGCCAACACCGATAGCTGCAATTTCTTCGGCACTGATGCCATTCTTTTTAAGAGCACCTTTAATTACATCCTGAGTGCGAGCCCAAATCTCCATTGGATCGTGTTCTACCCACCCGGATTTTGGGTAAATCTGTTCGTGTTCAAGCTGAAGGGAGCTAACGGATTTGCCCGCATGGTCAAAAACCATAAACCGCGTACTTGTTGTACCTTGATCTACTGCTGCTACATACTTCTTTGCCATTTTAATTCCTCCTAATTACGTAAATTTTTTTAATTTCATTTGCTTTTCTCATTTTTGCTTTCACTTCCCTTAAAGCATTAAAACAAAAAAACCAATTTCCTTTCCTTTCACCTCCTTTAAAGCATTAAAACAAAAAAAACCAAAAATTCGTCCTTTAAGATAAATTATACACAGTTTGATATTTTTGTCAAGTCCCCGAATTGCCTCATCAAAAATATAAACAAAAAAGTATCGATGCCTCATATAAAAATCTAAATAAAATTATTTTAATTATAACCTAATCTCTTCTATATTTAAAGAGAAAGATTATCTCTTTTAAATATATGAGGAGGTAAAAAGGAATGTTAACTATGAGGCAGAAAAAAGCCGTAACCAGAGAATTAAGAGATCGATATCAAAGGTCATCCAAAAAAGGAAAAAATAGGGAGTAAAGTCATCAAAAGATATGATGAGGCTAAGACCCCTTACCGAAGAGTCCTGGCCTCTCCCAATATTGAAGATGAAATAAAGATGAAACTAAGAAAATAATATGATATGCTAAATCCAGCAGAGCTGAAAAGAAAGATAACTAAATTACAAAATAACAAGGGGCTTCAAAAAATTGTAATATATTATATGTTTTAGCAACTGCTTGTGAATAAAGGGGAAAAATCTGATTTTCTTAATTAAAATACCACTATTTCTTAAAGGAATCAAAACCAAGAAAGGTTTCGTCGGGTCTGTGGTACTGTTAAAAATAAGGCCTATAAATACAATACACGATGATATTAAAAATCCAATATTGCCTACCAATAATATTATTCTTAGTAGTGTCGGCATTATTTAACCTCCCATTTATTATTTCTCTTAAAGTTTTTTTACTATATTCCGAGATACAAGGCACTATAATTAAAAGAGAATTACCTTTTGATATATGGATATAGTTACCGCCCCGAATGACATTCTACTATACTTTATAAGTTTAAATTGGTCTTTTTTTATCAAACTCAATAGCCCATTATTCTGTAGGTAGCTTTTAAAATTTCTATAATGCTCTCCTCCGGCTATTCTTTCAATTATACTTATTAGTATTCTGCCCAACTTCGTCGCTTTATTATCAAAAACATAATCAACAACCAGCATAACCCCATCTGTTTTTATAATTCTATGCGCTTCATCTACAAGAGCTTGTTGAGTGTCCCTATCTTTTTCGTGTAGTGCAAAACTTATAATTACTACATCAAAGGATGCATAGTTAAAACTTGTTTTTGTGGCATCCTCATTATAAATCTTTATAGGAGGATCACTTCTTTTGGCAATTTCTAACATTGAATCAGATCTATCGAGACAATAAAGGTTTCTAAACCCGTGTTTTGAAAGTAATTTAAGCTGATTTCCGGTGCCGCAACATAAATCTAAAATTACTTTCTCTTGGTATTTTAAAAGCTCATTCATTACCGCAATTCTTATTGGCTGAAGAGCTAAATAAAAAATAGGGTCATATATCCTTGCTATGAAACTATAATTACTTTTCATTTCGGGTCAAATCCTTTGGGTCAGGGGACCGCTATACCTTTTATTAACCTTCAAACCCTCGCTTTTGGCATAATTTTCAAAATCCTTACACCATTTTCCTGCATCTTTGAATGGTCCTTCATACACTTTACTGAGAAACTTTCCGCTGATGGTAGTGTTTAGGGTCAAATTTCGGGCAACATTGATTATTTTCTTGGTTCATATTATTTTATCCTCCTAATCTTTTTTCATCGCTGGTGCTTTAAGTTCAATCGGCATTAGCTCAATAGCATACCTTAAAGCAGTCCTTGGCATTTTGCCTTTATTCTTTATTACATAATCAAAAACTTCTTTTTGATGTAATCTGCTTGATTCTTTCAGAAGCCAGCCATAGCCCTTTTGTACCATATCGTCTTCATCTAACAATAGTTTATCAGCTATTTCGAAAACATCTTTCAATAATTTGCCATTTTTAGCTGGAACTATAAAAGAAACTGCAGAAGCTCTTTTTAGCCACCTATTTTTTGATTCCGCCCAACTCTTAACTTCTTTTATGCTAGCAGGATATTTTTCTATAAAATCACCAATGGTGTGATTGCAAAATCCATCACATTTGGCCCAGTTGTTAATGTATTTTTCAATCCATCTTTTGAATATTTTAATATCAGCAGGTTCAAATACATCGCCTAATTTTGGAGCTAAAAAAGAAACAACAAAAGCTTCTTCAGTATAATCGGATTTATATAATTCTTCAAAGATGCTGAAAATTTCTTTTCTATCCAGCTTCTCAATTTCTTTCCAATATTTATTCGCTATCTTGCCCACTATTCCTGTTTTTACACCATAATACTTGACTTCTTCCCTGAAGAATCTCTGAAAGCTTTTTTTAGTATCTTCCTCCACACTCTTCTTTAAGTCATTTCTGATTTTTTTAATTAGTTGATCCATCATAAGGTTATAGACTCCTTAAGTAGATAAATATTCTTAAAAGATACTGCTTCCCAATAAATTCCGTTTTCACAGAAAAGGCAATCTGTCCGCAGGGCGAAACCACCCTTTACTAACTACGACAAACTTTCCCTGAATCCTTCTTTTTTT
>JBGPSO010000022.1:0-14274 GCA_041490145.1 Atribacterota bacterium | reverse complement strand
TTCCTCCCTTCGTATCTATCAAGTAAACTTTCTATTGTCTTTATATTTCTTTCACAATATGATAATTGTTTCTTTATACCTTTACGAACTTCCTTCTCACCCTTTTTCTTTTTCTATTTCATCTAATACTTTGATTAAATTTTTGTTCATAAAATATATTTCACCCCCTCTTTCCAATTGAAAATGCCTTAAAGATGTAACGTTTATTATATAACAAAAGAGTGGCTTTGAATGACCACTCTTTTAAGAAGAACGTCTTTTACTTAACACCAATAATTATAACATAGAAGTATTTTATTAGCAATATTTTGAGACTATATAATCAGAATAGATTTTATTTAATTGAACTTTAACTATTTCACCTCTTTTTCCGATTAAGTCAGGAATTATCACTTTAATATAATTATCTGTAATACCACGAGAATATACTCTCCCTTCTTTATCTTTTATTTCATCCTCAACTAAAGCATCAACATCCAAACCGAGATATTTATTACGAAAATTATAAGATAATTCGATAGCTAGATTTATTAATTTTTTGCTTCTTTCTTTTTTTATTTCATTATCAACTTCATTAGGCATTAAAATTGCCAAACATTTTTCACGATTAGAATATTTAAAAATATGTATTTTTGAAAAGCACATTTTTCTAATAAACTTATATGTATTATTAAAACTTTCGTTGTCTTCACCAGGAAAACCTACCATAATATCACTAGTTATTGCAATATTGGGTATCTTCTTCTTTAATTGGAATATCTTCTTGCCAAAGATGGAAGTATTGTAAGGACGATTCATAAGTTTAAGAATTTTATCATCGCCACTTTGTAAGGGAATGTGTAAGTGATGACATAACTTGGAACATTTTCCAAAAGTATCTAATAATTCATTATTAATATTAACTAACTCAATTGAGCTTAAACGAATTCTTTTTATCCCTTTAAAATTATTAATTAGAGAAATTAATTTTGACAAATTTGTTTTGCCAGGAAGTAAATCTTCCCCATAGGTTCCTAAATTAATTCCTAAAAGAACTACTTCTTTAATTCCCGAATTTTCTAAATTAGAAACTTCTTGTAATATATCATCAATTAATCTACTACGAGCAGGACCTCTTACATAGGGCACTTTGCAGTAAGTACAGAAATTATTGCATCCATCTTGTATTTTAAGCCAAGCTCGAGTGTGTAAGATCGATTTATTTTTAATAACATTATCATATTTTTTCAAAAATTTTGCAGGTGTTACTTTAACCACCGTATTATGAAAATCTAATTCTTTAAATTGTTGTAAAATACTATTTTTATCACTATTTCCGGTTATTAAATTTATTCCTCTCATTTTCTTTAAATCTTGATAATTAGATTGAGCAAAACAACCGGTTACAATTATTTTCGATTTTTCATTTTGACCAATAGCTTTTCTTATCATCTGTTTAGATTTTCGATCAGCTTCTTTCGTAACAGTACAAGTATTTATTACATATACATCAGCTTTTTGGTTAAAATTTACTATTTGAAAACCTTCATCTTGAAATAAATTAAGGATAATTTCTGTCTCATATTGGTTTACTTTACAACCAAGAGTTTTAAAAGCGACTTTTTTTATAAAGTAATCCTCCTTTTTATAAGATATCAAAAATATAAGTAATTACTGACAAAACAAATAGTGCTGCTGTTTCGCTTCTTAAATAGTGATTCCCTAAACTAACTGAGGTTAAGCCAGCTTCTTTAGCTATTCTTATCTCTTCTTCAGAAAACCCTCCTTCTGGACCAATTAAACAAAGAATGGTATCTGGTTTAGGCAAAGAAGTTATGATATCTTTTAAATTAATAGACCTTTCATTTTCCCAAAATAGGAGAGGTAAATCAAAATTTGTAGATTTATTTAAAAGTTCATTAAATGTAATAATTGAAGAAATTTCAGGAATAATACTTCTTTCAGATTGCTTACTGGCTTCATAGGCAATTTTTTGCCAACGCCTTTGTTTTTTTTCTAAATTGTTCCGATTAATTATGGGGATAGTTCTTGAAGATATAAAAGGAATAATAGTATGAATTCCTAATTCTGTGGATTTTTGAACCATAAAATCCATTTTGTTACTTTTTACTAATGCCTGCGCTAGAACTATTTTGGTGGGGTGCATATTTAAAGGAGTAGAAACAGATTTAATAATTTTGCATTTTATGAGGCTATTTTCAATGCTTTCAATTATAGTAATATATTTATTTCCTTTGCCATTGGATATTAATATTTCGTCATTTTTTTTATATCTTAAAGACTTAATTATATGTTTTGCATCTTTTCCATAAATTAAAATAACTTTTTCACTTTCATTAATGTTTTCAGGTGGAGCAAAGAAAAGAGGCATAATTAAGAAATCCTTTCCAGATATCTTATTTAAAAATATTATTTATTTTGACCAAAGGCATTTTTTATTTTATCAAAGATACCCTTTTCTCCTATAGTATTTATGTCTTCCCCGCTTAATTTAGCAAATTCTAATAGCAATTTTTTTTGCTCATCACTCATTCTTTTGGGAGTTTCTACTATAAGTTTAACATATTCGTCCCCTCTTTGTTTAGTACCAATTTTGTATATTCCTTGCCCTTTAAGTCTAAATATAGTATTTGATTGCGTGCTTGCCGGTATTTTTATTTTTGCTTTTTCTTCTAAAGTAGGCACAGTAATCTCTCCTCCCAATGCTGCTTTTACAAAGCTTATTGGATTATCACATGAAATATTTATTCCTTCACGTTTAAACACTTTATGTGGTTTTACATCTAAAACAATATATAAATCACCAGAAGGACCTCCTCTTTCACCGGGTTCACCCATTCCAGTTATTCTTAATCTATGTCCTGTATCTACACCAGCAGGAATTTTTACATTTACTATTCTATCTATTTTTATTTTTCCTATACCTTTACAATTAGTACATATATTTTTTATTATTTTTCCTTCCCCTTTGCATCGAGGACAAGTTGTTTGTCTATTTATTACAAATTGACCAAACATAGTACGTTGAGTGCTAATCTCTCCAGTGCCATCACAATCAGGACAAGTTTGTGGAGAAGTACCAGGTTCAGATTTACTTCCTTTACATCTAGGACAAGTTTTCCAATTAGGAACTTTAAATTTAATTTCTTTACCAAAGGCAGCATCTTCAAAACTTATTTTTGAATCAGTTCTTAAATTAGCTCCTTTTTGAGGGCGTATTCCTTCTTCTCGACTTTGAGTTCTGGTTCCAAAGACAGAATCAAAAATATCACCAAAATTACCAAGGTCCCCAAAATCAGGAAAACCTCTACCTTCAAATCCCTCTGCTGAACCAAATTGATCATACTTTGACCTCTTTTCTGGGTCACTAAGAATTTGATTAGCTTCATTAATTTCCTTAAACTTTTTTTCAGCTTCCTTCTTATTAGAAGGATTTCTATCTGGATGAAATTCAAGAGCAAGTTTTCTATAAGCTTTTCTTATCTCCTCAGTGGTAGCATCTTTATTCAAACCTAAGATCTCATAGTAATCTTTTTTTGCCAACTGATATTTTCCTCTCCTATTATCAATTATAATTATTAAATAAGATAGCGTATAGCGGGTAGCGTTTAGCGTATAGTTGATAGACTAGACGACTGCTCTCACAGAATTTACAACTTTGTTTTTTTATTATATACTATTCTGACTTCTGACTCCTCTTTCCTAACTATACGCTATACGCTCTACGCTCTACGCTTTTTTGCATCGTGCCCCCTACTCTGAATCCTAATTTTCTTTAGATTAGCGACTATTCACTATTCACTAACGACTAATTTATCAATCTTCTTTATCTTGGTCTTTTTCTACTTCATAATCTGCATCGACTACTTTTTCTTTACCTTTTTCTTCTTGCGTTTTAGATTGCTCACCTTCATTATTATCCTTTTTGGTTTCTTGTTCTTCTGATTGAGCTGAAGCCTTTTTATAAATTTCTTCCGCAAGCTTATGTGAGGAAGTAGTTAATTTTTCGATACTGGATTTCATATTATCTACATCATCTTCTTCTAAGGCTTTCTTGAGATCTTTAATGTTTTCAGTTATCTCATTTTTTTCGTCTTCGCTAACTTTATCTTCCGATTCTTTCATGGTTTTTTCTACGCTATAAATTAAAGTATCGGCCTGATTTCGAAGCTCTATTTTTTCTTTTATTCTTTTATCTTCTTCTGAATATTGTTCTGCTTCTTTTACTTTTTTCTGAATTTCTTCTTTAGTTAATCCAGTAGTAGCAGTAATAGTTATCCTTTGTTCTTTATTAGTTCCTAAATCTTTGGCTTTAACATTAAGGATACCATCAACGTTGATATCAAAACTTACTTCTATTTGAGGAATCCCTCGAGGTGCTGCTGGTATTCCAATTAATTGAAATCTTCCTAAACTGGTATTATCTTTAGACATAGGTCTTTCTCCTTGTAATACATTTATATCCACTGCAGTCTGATCATCAGCCGCAGTGGTAAATTTCTGGCTATTGGAAGTGGGTATAGTAGTATTTCTTTCGATAAGTCTAGTTGCTACTCCACCCAAGGTTTCTATACCTAAAGATAAAGGTGTAACATCAAGTAGTAATATATCCCTTACTTCACCTTTTATTATACCAGCTTGTAATGCTGCCCCAACTGCCACTACTTCATCAGGATTAACCCCTTTATTTCCTTCTTTTCCAAAAATTTTCTTTACAGTTTCTTGCACCTTAGGCATCCTGGTTTGCCCGCCAACTAATATCACTTCATCAATATCTTCCGCTTTTAATTTGGCATCTTCAAGTGCCTTGTGGCAAGGTGTTACGGTACTTTCAATAAGATCAGCAGTAAGTTGTTCTAATTTTGCCCTGCTTAGAGTGACATTTAAATGTTTTGGTCCACTGGCATCAGCAGTGATAAAAGGTAAATTAATCTCAGTTTCTAATGAGGAAGATAATTCACATTTCGCTTTTTCTGCTGCTTCTTTTAATCTTTGCAAGGCCATTTGATCATTTTTTAAATCTATTCCATTATTTTTTTTAAAATCGTTTACTAACCAATCTATTATTCTTTGGTCAAAGTCATCTCCGCCCAAGAAAGTATTACCATTAGTAGATTTTACTTCAATAACTCCTTTTTCGTCAATATCTAAAATAGAGATATCAAAAGTCCCCCCACCAAGATCAAAAACTGCAATTTTCTCATCTTTTTTCTTATCCAATTCGTAAGCCAAGGCAGAAGCTGTAGGTTCATTAATGATTCTTAAGACATTTAAACCAGCAATTTTCCCGGCATTTTTGGTTGCTTCCCTTTGGTTAGCATTAAAGTATGCCGGTACGGTAATAACTGCATCGGTTATTTTTTCTCCAATATGATCTTCAGCAGATTTTTTTAGTTTTTGTAAGATCATAGCAGATATTTCCTGTGGACTATAAGCTTTACCTTTTGCTTCTATTTTAATATCGGTATGCTCCCCAGGAATTATCTTATAAGGTAAAAACTTTTTTGCTTTTTTTACTTCTTCATCATTATATCTTCTACCCATGAGCCTCTTAACTGAAAATATGGTGTTTTCTGGATTAGTAACTGCTTGTCTTTTGGCTAACAAACCTACCAATCTCTCATCCTTTTTTGTGAATGCAACAATAGAAGGTGTAGTTCTCCCTCCTTCTTCATTCTCAATAACTATCGGCTTCCCAGCTTCCATTACTGCTACTACCGAATTAGTTGTTCCTAAATCAATTCCTATTATTTTTCCCATAATAAATTTCCTCCTTAAATAAATATCATTTAATTAAACTAATTTTCTTTCTCGGTATTCTTTTTTTCCTTAGTAAGAATGGCAACTTTTACCATTGCCGGTCTTAATACTTTTGATTTTATATAATATCCCTTGCGGAGCTCTTCTGTTACTGTATCTTCAGGGTATTTATCTGTTTCAAAACTCATTACAGCTTCATGTTTATAAGGATCAAACTTCTGATCCAAAGCTTTTATTGGATGAACCCCTTCCCTCATTAAAATATTATGAAAATCTTTTAAAATATTATTAATTCCTTGTTTGATAGCCTCTATATTATTTTCATTTTTGGTAGAATCTAAAGCCTTTTCTAAATTATCTACTACCGCTAATAAATTATTTAATAGTTTTTCATTCGCGAATTCTATAAATTCATTTTTCTTTTTCTCTTGCTGTTTCTTATAATTTTCAAAATCAGCTTGTAATCTCTTTAAATATTCCAAATATTCTTTAGACAAGTTATCTTTTTCTTGAGCTAATTTCTTCATTTCTTGTAATTCATTTTCTAATTTTTTAGTTAATTCTTTTTTTTCATTTAATTTTTGAAGTAATATTTTTTTAAGTTTAAATTTATACTTTTTAATTTTCAATGATTTTACTTTTTCTGGTGATTCATTTTTATTTTCTTTATCAACCATTAGCCATCCTCCGAATAAATTTTTTAATTAATTTTTAAAATTCCGATAATATATCGCTTAATTTATCCGAAACATATTCTACAATAGATATCATTCGTGAGTAATCCATTCTAGTTGGGCCTAAAACCCCTATTGCGCCAGCTGGTTTACCCCTAATATTGTATTTACTTGTTACTAAACTGCAGCTTTGTATCTCTTTTAGTTTACTTTCTTTACCAATAATTACCTTAGTCTTTCTAAAACCTAAGCATTTTCTTATGGTATTTGCCAATATATTTTCTTCTTCAATGATTGATAAGATATAATTTAATTTAATAGTCTCATTAAATTCAGGTTGTCTCATTATATTAGTTCTACCGTCCAAATAAACTTTATTTTTTAAAGATTTAAAATTAAAACAATCTTCTAAAAAATTATAGATATAATTAAATCTTTCTTGAAAAGAAAGAATTTTATCCAGCTCATCCTTTAATATCTTATTTAAATTTATTATATTTATATCTTTTTCGGTTAATTTATTATTTATAAGATTAGATAAATAGCTTAACCTATCTTTAGTAATTTCTCCAGATACATTAATTAATTTTTGGCAAACTAATCCTGTGTCCGTAACTATAATAGTTAAAACACGGTTACTCCCTACGGGTATAAATTGAATATTTCTTACTAAGTCATCATAAATAATAGGTGCCAAGACGACTCCTAGGTTATTAGTTAATTTAGATAATAATTGCGAAGTTATCTTCATTGTTTCTTCAAGTTCTTTATTTTTTTTATAGATCTGAATAATTTCCCTCTTCTCGTTTTCTTTTAAATATTTTTTTATCATTAAGTTATCCACATAAAATCTATATCCTTTATCAGTGGGGATTCTCCCTGCTGAGATGTGCGGCTGCCACAAATAATCATATTTCTCTAACCAATACATCTCATGTCTTATTGTAGCGGCGCTTAAATCTAAATTATATTCTTTAGCAATTATGCTTGAACTAACTGGTTCAGCAGTAGTAATATATCTATGTACTACAGCTGCTAATATAGTTTTCATCCTTTTATTTAATTCCATTTTTATACCTCATTTAGCACTCTCACCTCGAGAGTGCTAAATTCCCTAAATAAAATATCACCATATAATAAATTTGTCAAGATATTTCAAAAATAATTCTTCAATTTACCAATTCTCCAATTTACCGATTTGATTTAGTTTACCAGTTAGCATTATACAGCTAAAAGCTTAAAGCGAAAAACCATAATTTAAAATTCAAAACTTTTTCTCTCGTATTGCGTATTACGGATGGATTTTCCTTTTTGTCATTGCGAGGAATGTAATGACGAAGCAATCCCAAAGACGAGATTGCCACGCTCCGATAAATCGGAGCTCTCAATGACATAAAACATAATAAACCGCAAACTTGTATTTAATACTAACGACTATTCACTATTCACTAAAGACTATTTAATCCACAAATTCTCTAAAAACATTATTGGCAAGAAACAAGCCCTTCTTAGTTAGTTGAATCTTATAATTATCTTTTCTTAATAATCCTAAGTTGATTAATTTGTAAATCTGTTGATTAAATACTTTCTCGATATTTACTTTAAATCTGACTTTAAATTTTTGATAATTTATCCCGTCTTTGGTCCTTAAACCTAAAATTATGGTTTCTGACATTCTTTTTCGTAAAGATAATTTTTCTCCACTATCTATAGGTAATTTGCCATTATTTATTTCTTTAATATATCTAACTGGGTCTTTATAATTCATATAGCGATATCCTTTTATAAAAGAATGAGCACCTGCTCCTATTCCTAAATATGGCTGGTTATGCCAATAAATTTGATTATGGATAGATCGTTTAAAGGGGCGAGCGAAATTTGAAATCTCATAATGTTCAAAATTATTTTCTGCTAAAAATTTTATAGCCCAGCTATACATATCATATTCTTCATCTTCGGTAGGAAGATTTAATTTACCTGCTTTATAACTCTCTAAAAATTTTGTTCCTTTTTCTATAGTTAAATTATACAAAGATAAGTGATCCGGTTTTAAGAAAACCGCCTTTTTCATAGTATTTTGAAAATCAATAAAGGTTTGATCAGGTAATGCAAACATAATGTCTATATTGATATTGTTAAATCCTGATTCCCGGGCTTTAGAATAAGAGTCAATGATATCTTGGGCAGTATGTATTCTACCCAATTTTTTTAACAGAGAATCATTAAAACTCTGGGCTCCCAAACTTATTCTATTTATCTTTGCTTTATTTAATCTCTCTAATTTCTTTTTATCTAATGTTCCTGGATTTGCTTCTATGGTTATCTCAGCATTATTATCTATTTTGAAATTATCCTTACAAAAATTTAAAATATTATAAATTAAATCTCCTGATAGAATAGTGGGAGTACCACCACCTAAGTATATTGTCTTTACGGTGCTATGGGTTAATTTTTGAGAAGACACGGCGATTTCTTTATACAAAGCTGAAATATAAGACGAAACCTGATGATCATTTTTTAAAGGATAAGAATTAAAATCACAGTAATGACATTTTGATTTACAAAAAGGAAAATGTAAATATAAACCTAAATTCATTCAGAATCACCTAATCTATTTTTAATATTCCTAGAAATGCTTCTTGAGGAATTTCTACCTTTCCTATTTTTTTCATTCTTTTTTTTCCTGCTTTTTGTTTTTCTAATAACTTTCTCTTACGAGTAATATCTCCTCCATAACATTTAGCTAATACATCTTTTTTTAATGCTTTTATAGTTTCTCGAGCAATAACCTTTCGTTCAATGGAGGCTTGTATCGGTACTTCATATAATTGACGAGGAATAATCTCTTTCAATTTTTCTACTATTTTTCTTGCCTGTTGATATGCTTTAACTTTATGGACAATAAAGGATAAAGCATCTACTAATTCATGATTAACTAATATATCAATCTTAACCAATTCAGCTGCTTGGTATCCTTTAAGTTCATAATCTAATGAAGCATATCCACTACTTCTTGATTTTAATTTATCAAAAAAATCTAAAATAATTTCATTTAAAGGAAGATCATAATCTAACTTTGCTATCTTTTCGTCAATATATTCCATGTTTTTAAATAATCCCCTTTTTTCTTGAACTAAATCCATAATTACACCTATATATTGGCTGGGAGTAATGATACTTGCTTTAACATATGGTTCTTCAATTTTCTCAATTTCAATTTTTGAAGGAAAAGCAGTGGGATTACTTATTTCAACTATTTCGCCATTCTTTTTAGTGATTTTATACATTACACTAGGAGTAGTGGCAATTAAATTAATATTATATTCTCTTTCTAATCTTTCTTGAACAATCTCCATATGCAATAATCCTAAAAATCCACACCTAAAACCAAAACCTAAAGCTTGTGAAGTTTCTGGCTCACTAAAGATAGAGGAATCGTTTAATTTAAGCTTTTCCAAGGCGATTTTAAGATTTTCATATTCCTTATTATCAATTGGATAAATACTGCAAAAAACTAAAGGGGTAACCTTTTTATATCCAGAGAGAATCTTTTGAGCCGGGTTAACAGTATCAGTAATAGTATCACCTACTCTAATATCTTTAATATTTTTAAATCCTGCCATTATGTAACCCACTTCCCCAGCAGTAAGTGTTTTTATAGGCTGCATTTTAGGACGAAAAATTCCTATTTCCGTAACTTCATAATTTTTTTTATTAGACATAGTTTGAATAACCATTTCTGGTTTTATAATTCCATCTACCATTTTAATATAGACAATTGTTCCTTTGTATGAATTATAAACTGAATCAAAAATAAGTGCTCTTAAAGGTAAATTAGGTTTTCCAGATGGTGGTGGAATTCTATTTACTATTGCCTCGAAAATATCAGAAGTGCCAATTCCTTCTTTAGCGCTGGCTAAAATTACCTTTTCTCCCTTTAGTTCGGGAATATTTTTTAATTCCTGCATAACTTTTTCAGGATCAGCATTAGCAAGATCTATTTTGTTAATTATAGGAATTATTTTTAAATTATTTTTTATAGCTAAATGAATATTGGATAAAGTTTGTGCTTGCACACCTTGAGATGCATCAATAATTAACAAAGCTCCTTCACAGGCTGCAAGACTACGAGATACTTCATAATAAAAATCTACATGTCCAGGAGTATCAATTAAATTTAAAATATATTCCTTTCCATCTTTAGAGTGATAATATAATCTTACTGATTTTGATTTTATAGTAATTCCTTTTTCTCTTTCCAACTCCATGTCATCTAATATTTGCTCTTTTTTTTCTCTTTCTGGGATTGTTCCAGTATATTCTAATAATCTATCCGCTATAGTTGATTTCCCGTGATCGATATGAGCAATTATAGAAAAATTTCTAATATTGTTAATATTACAATGATAATCTTTTAACATTATTTACTTCTACCCTTTAAGATTATTTTTATATTTTGTTTTAAACTCCTAATTTCTGGGATACCAAAAATATAACTGCTAATATAATATATCATACTACCAGTTAAAATAGAGGCGATTGTTTGAATAATTTGATTAAATTTATTATTTAAATTCAATACACTACCCAAATAATTATTAACTAAGACACAGCCTATTCCTAAAAATATTGATGATAAAATAATTTTTATTAGAAATGATGCTTGGGATCTCAATCCAATATTTCCGATTTTCTTTTGTAAAACTTTTAATAAAATAATCATATTTATTATGGCTACCAAAGAAGTAGCTAACGCTAAACCAGAATGAGCTAAATATCTGACTAAAATTAAATCCAAAACAATATTCATAAACACAATATATACTCCAATTTTTACTGGAGTTTTAGTATCTTTTAAAGCATAAAAAGCCACAGTTATTAAATGAATACAAGCATAGGCAACCAGTCCTATAGAATAATATAATAGAGCATCGGCAGTCATTGTAGTAGCCACTCTATTAAATATACCATGCTCATAGATTAAACGAGTTAAAGAATCCTTTAATACTATTAATCCTACTGTTGAAGGAACGGTAATAAATATTAACATTTTTAAACCAAATAATAATGATTTTTTAAATTCAATAATATTATTTTTTGCAGTATGTTTAGCCAGTGTAGGAAAAATGGCAATAGAAATGGCTACTCCAAATGCCCCTAACGGAAATTGAACTAACCTATTAGAATAATATAAAGCAGAAATGCTTCCATCAATTAAATTAGAGGCTATGGTTCTATCTACCGCTACATTAATTTCAGTGATAGCTAAGCCTAGCATAGCAGGTATTAATAATTTTAATAATTTTTTTACCCCTGGATTGTTTAAATCCATAACAAAATTATATTTTATTTTTTTTCTTATTAATACCGGGATCTGCACTAACGCCTGACCAATTCCGCCGAAAATTACTCCTAAAGCTAGGCTGAAAATTCCATATTTAAGGCTTAAGGTGAAAGCAAAAATTATAATAGAAATATTTAACATCGCCGGTGCCAAAGCAGGTAGCAGGAAGTGATCATATGAATTTAATATCCCCATAAATAAAGCGGCAATTGCTACGAAACCTATGTAAGGGAACATTATTCTGGTTAAATTTATAGCTAATTCATATTTATAGAGGTTATTTTTAAAACCGATAGCAATTAGTTTAATTAACCAAGGAGCTCCCCAAACGCCCAAAATTATTACTATCATTGAGATCGAAATTAAAATATTTAAAATATTGCTGGCAAAATATTCCGCTTTCTTTCTATCGTTATTAGTCAAATATTCAGTAAAGATAGGTATAAAGGCAGCATTTAAAGCACCTTCTCCTAAAAAACTTCTTAGTAAATTAGGAATCATAAAAGCAATAAAAAAGGCATCGGTTTCAATGCCCGCTCCAAATTTATTAGAAATTATTATTTCTCTACCTAAACCTAATATTCTACAAAATATAGTGGCAATAATTACTATTCCAGCGTATTTAGCAATTTTATGCTTTGTTTCTTCCATTAATCTCCCTTTTTTCGTCTTGCGTATTGCGTATAGAGTATAGCATATAGCGGGTAGCGTTTAGCGTACAGTAAATATAATAATATGTAATGAGTGCTGACTGAGTAAAGATAAATATATCATAATAGTGTAGGCGTAAAACTACAAATTTTTCCGTCCTTCCCACACCCGTTTTCACGAGTGTAAACTACATTATATTAATTTCTCTTCTATCTCCTGAATTTTTACTCTCTCTTCCCTAACTAAACGCTATACGCTAAACGCTGTACGCTAGTTCTAAATCAGTGCTTGATTTTAAAATAAAATAATGTTAAAATTTAACCAATAAAATAAACATTATAGAAAGGAAAATATTTATGCCCAAAATAAAATCAGCGATAAAAAGAGTTAAAACCTCTGAAAAAAGTTACTTGAGAAATACCTCCTATAAATCAAAAATAAAAAGTAATATTAAAAAATTTAATCTTGCCTTATTAGAAAAAAACAAAGAAGAAACAAATAAATACTTTAAAGATTCTGTTTTGTTTTTAGATAAGTCTGTAAATAAAGGTATTTTACCAAAAAATACTGCTTCTCGTAAAAAGTCGAGATTGGCAAAAAAGCTAAATGTTTTAATAATGTCTACCCCGCAAACTGAAATTGAAAAAACAACAAAAGTTGAGAAGAAACCAAAAGTTAAAAAAACAACAAAAACTACGGAAAAAACAGAACCTAAAAGTAAATAACATTTCCAAATTATTCATTAATTCAAAAATGGTAATTTTTTTATATAATATATATTGTTTATCTTTCCTTACTCGTTACGGGCAGACACAAGGTCTGCCCCTTCATATTATTATATAGAATCTAGGAGTCGGAATTCAGAATTGATTTCTTTCTTATTCTGGCTCCTGGCTTCTGAATTCTGACTCCCTTCTTCCTAACTCTACGCTCTACGCTGTGCGCTATAGCTAATTTTACAATACGCTCCACGATACCCGCTAAATGCTATTTTCTTGATTTATAATATTCATTACTAATTCCTCTAGTATAATTTGAGGTTCTTTTTGGCTATTTTTTAGTTCTAAGTCGGCAATATTTAATAATTTGTAAGATTTACAAATATCTTTAAAAGTATATTTTTTTGATTGCTTTATTATTTTTTCAACAACAAACGAAGGTAGTTTTAATTCTTTCTCTATTTTTTTAAAATTACACCCACTCGCCAGTAATAATTTTATTTGTAGTATAAGTTTTATTTGCCGGTATATCATAGTAAATATAGATAAATAATGAAGATTACTTTGATCTAACTTAACCATACCATCTATGGCGTTTTCTATCTCTCTATTACCTATAGAATCTAAAACTTTGAATATGTTAACCGACTCCGAACCACCTATCGTTATTATAATATCTTCTTTTTCTATTATCTTTTGGTCTTTGGTATAAATATCTATCTTTTCTATTTCATTAAAAAGGCGATTTAAATCAGAACCAGTCCAAGATTGTAAATAAAATAACGCTTCCGGACTAATTTTTTTATTACTTTGCTTAAATTTAGCTTCTATCCACCTATTTAATTTCGATTTATCCTGGATATCTAAATTTATTACTATTCCTACTTTTTCGATTATTTTAATTAATTCTTTATTCGATGTAGTCTCATATATTAAGATTAATATTGAAAAAATGTTTTTAAAATTATAATGGTTAAAATAATTTATTAATTTTTCTTCATCTTCTTTACTAATTTTTTCTGCTTCTTTTATTACTACTAATTTATATTTGGATATAAAAGGTAATATTTGTAAATCATTTATTATCTCATTTAGGGGTAATTTTTCTCCATAAAATACTTTATAA
>JBGPSO010000021.1:0-14462 GCA_041490145.1 Atribacterota bacterium | reverse complement strand
AATTCTTCGTGGCTAGAATTTTAGTAATAGCTGAAGTAAGGGTAGTTTTACCATGGTCTACATGACCGATAGTACCCACATTTACATGGGGTTTAGTTCTTACAAATTTTTCTTTTGCCATTTTATTTCTTCCTCCTTAAACAATTTAAAAAAGTAAAATATCAATATTTGGAGCCCACGACCGGAATTGAACCGGTGACCTCATCCTTACCAAGGATGCGCTCTACCGACTGAGCTACGCGGGCAAGATACTTCAGTGGTGGGGAGGGAAGGATTCGAACCTTCGAAGGCGTTCAGCCAACGGATCTACAGTCCGCTCCATTTAACCACTTTGGTACCTCCCCATTATTCTCGCATATCGTCGTTCGCCTCTCGTATCTCGTTTACATTATAGCGTATAGCGAGTAGCTTTTAGCGTATGGACTCTCTTCTTTGTCATTGCGGAGTGTAATAAGCCTGCCCCTGCGAAAGCAGGGGAAGCAATCCCAATAGACAGCATAAAACCATATTGGTTAGTTGGTTACTTAGTTAGCTGGTTAGCTGGTTTAATACTAATACTATACGATATATGCTATTTAATATTTTTTCTTCTAACTCTTATCTTATTCACGAGATACGAGATACGATTTTATTCTGACTCCTGGTTTCTTCCTTCTATTTTCTTAACTATCTAACCAGGTAACTAGCTAACTAAGTAACTAATTCTTAGCGAGATACGATTTTATTATCCTTTATCCTGGAGCCGATGATCCGGTTCGAACGGATGACCTGCTGATTACAAATCAGCTGCTCTACCAACTGAGCTACATCGGCAATTTTACACATTATAATTATTTTTGATAACTAAGTCAACCATTTAAAAATTATTTTCCAATTAATTCTAATTTCCGTTTTATTCTCTGTAAAGCATTATCAATAGATTTTACATGTCTTCCTAATTCGTCGGCAATTTCTTGATAAGTTTTAGCATCTAAATAAGATTCTAAAACGTCCCTCTCTAAATCTGATAATATTCTTTTAATTTTCTTTTTAAGAATATTTAATTTTTCATTATTTAAAAATAAATCTTGAGGGTCATTAATATTCATATTATCTACAATATCTAATAAAGTTCTATCTGAATCCTCACTATAAATCGGTCTATTAAGAGATACATATGAATTCAAAGGTATATGTTTCTGTCGAGTAGCGCTTTTTATAGCGGTAATAATCTGTCGAGTGATACACAATTCAGCAAATGCTTTAAAAGAAGAAAGTTTCTTAAATTGAAAATTTCTTACCGCTTTATAAAGTCCAATCATTCCTTCTTGGATAATATCTTCTGTATCAGCACCGATTAAGAAATATGAGCGGGCTTTCATTTTGACTAATCTTTTATATTTATTAATTAAATATTCTTCCGCCATTAAATCTCCTTGGCAAGCCAAATAAACAAGTTCTTCATCATCGCAACTCCTGCAATTAATAAAACATTTTTCCCCTTCTTTTGGTTTCATTAATTGATCCCCCTTAAAGATCTTTTTCGTATCGCTATATAGTATAGCGTATAGTGTATAGTGTATAGTGGGTGAATAATATCCGCTATACGTTAAACGCTATTAATTTTTCTTCCACCTTACCCCTTCAGTTGTATCTTCCAGGATTACTCCTTTTCTCTTTAATTCATCTCTAATTTTATCTGATTTCTCCCAATTCTTCTCTTTTCTTACTTTTTCCCTATCCTCAATTAACTTTTTAATTTCTTGTTCGAAACTTTGTTCTCTATCAAAATCTTTTAAAATACCTAATACCTTACCTGCTAAGTCCTGGTAAAATTTAATAATTTCTTCTAGTATTATTTTATTCTTTAAACTTGGAGAATTCAGGTATATGTTCACATCTTTGGCAAAACTAAAGAGTCGACTTAAAGCAACAGGGGTATTAAAGTCATCATCCATAGCTTTGATAAATTGTTGTTCACCTTCTTTTCTTTTTTCTAAAATTAATTCATCATCCTTATCTTTAGATTTTTTAAATTTATCCTGTTTTAATAAATGTTTTACATTATAAATTATATTATTTAATCTTTGTAAACTATTCTGGGCTTGTTGAAGCTGCTCTTCACTAAAATTAAGAGGACTTCTATAATGAGCTGAAAGAATAAAATATCGAATTACTTCTCCTTTGTATTTCTGGATAATATCTCTTACTTTCATTATATTCCCTAAAGATTTAGACATTTTCTGATTATTTAAACAAAGATAACCATTATGCATCCAGTATCTCACATACTGTTGATTATTGTTTGCTTCACTTTGAGCAATTTCATTTTCATGATGAGGAAAGATTAAATCCGAACCACCAGCATGGATATCAAAAGTTTTTCCTAAATATTTCATCGACATAGCTGAACATTCAATATGCCAGCCAGGTCTCCCCTTCCCCCAAGGGCTATCCCAAGAGGGTTCTCCTTCTTTAGCCTTCTTCCATAAAGCAAAATCAATGGCATCTCTTTTTCTTTCATCTACTTCAACTCGTGCTCCTATTTTTAATTCTTCGATATCTTGTCCAGAAAGTTTTCCATAATTTTTAAATTTAGATACATCAAAAAATACATCCCCATCTATCTCATAAGCATATCCCTTTTCCTCTAAACCTTTCAGCAGTTCAATTATCTCTGCGATATGTTCAGTTGCTCTAGGATGAACATCAGCTCTTTCTATATTAAGAGAATCAGCATCAATAAAATACTCTTGAATAAATTTTTCTGCTAATTCTGAAACACTAATATTTAATTCCCTTGCTTTATTTATCATTTTATCATCTATATCAGTTAAGTTTTGTATATATCTTACTTTATAACCCTTAAATTTTAAAAACCTTCTAACTACTTCAAATATTATAAAAGGGCGAGCATTTCCTATATGAATGTAATTGTATACTGTAGGTCCACAAATATACATTCCGACCTCTCCCTTTTTTATAGGAATAAATTTTTCTTTTTTTCGGGTCAAAGTATTGTATATCTTTAAAGACATTCTTTTCCTCTCTTACCTTTAGCGTATATTTTGCGTAGCGCAAAAGTAAAAGCGTAAAACGCAAAGCCAAAATTCAAAGCTAAAAATTAAGAAAAAAGTTTTGAATTTTGAATTATAGTTTTTAGTTTTTCGCTTTACGTTTTTAGTTTTTTTATTCATTCCCCGAAGACAATCTAACTGTACTTTTAAATTCATTAGGACTTTTATTTATTACATTTTTTATTCTTCCAAATATCATTCTTCCTGCAGGAGTTTGCAAAATACTAGTAACCAAAATATTCACTTTTTTCCCCATATATTTGTATCCATCTTCTATTACTATCATTGTTCCGTCATCAAGGTAAGCAATTCCCTGTTCTGGTTCTTTGCCTGCCTTTATTATCTGAGTATCTATTTCCTCGCCAGGTAGAATAACCGCTTTTAAAGCATTAGCTAAATCATTGATATTTAAAACAAGAACTCCCTCCAGTTGAGCAATTTTATTTAAATTATAATCATTAGTTACTACTTTAGCTTTAATGTCTTTAGCTAGTCTAATTATTTTATTATCAACTTCCATTTGTTCTTTATAATCTTTGCCAATAATTTTTATCCTATTCTTTCTAATTTTAGTAATTTTATTGAGTATATCTAAACCTCTACGTCCTCGTTTCCTCTTTAAAGAATCTGAAGAGTCTGCGATATGCTGAAGTTCAGATAAAACAAAACGGGGAACTATAAGTTCACCTTCTAAAAATTCTGTTTGGCAAATGTCTAAAATACGACCATCAATAATTACACTCGTATCTAAAATTTTAGGATGCACTAAATATTTATTGTCTTCTTTTTTTATTATTCTATTGAAATTTCTAAAATTTCCAAAAAAATTAGTTACCTCATCTTTCTTGTTAACTCCTATATTTATCCCTAAAATTCCTAAAATTACACTTAATATAATGGGAAGATAAGAACCGATTACAGGAATAAATGAAAGTGAATAAGCTAATAAATTTGCAATAATAAGACCAATAATTAACCCAATAGTAGCAGCAGTAATATTCTTAGTGGGTATTTTTTGCAAATGCCCAATAATTTCTGAAAATAAACCTTGAATCCTGGTATTAAATCTAAAGGAGAGCAAAAAACCAATTGTTCCTCCTCCAGCTGTTGCTAAAACTTTGAATAAAATATTATAATAAATATATGAGTCAGGAATAAAATAGAACTTATCAAATACTTCATAGCCTATTACTGCACCAACAATAGCAAAAATGATTTTTAAAATTCTCTTTGCTGGCATATTTATTTTCCTCCTTCTGTGCACTATTTTTTTATAAAAAAGGTATAGACTTATCACCTCCTCCTATTTATTTTTTATAAATTATATCTTGTAATATAACATGGTTAAATTTTTTTATTCACTATTTGCGACTTTATTTAATCTATTGGTATAAATATTAAATCTTTATAACCTTATAATCTATTTTCTTGAAAACTAAATAAATTATAACATGCTCCTATACTCCTGTCAAAATAAGGGACACCCTTTAATTTAAATTTTTTGTTTTTCAAATATTTAATATTTAAGCAACTGAAAATTAATATTTCTTGACAAAGAGATTAACCTATACATATAATTAAATAAAAGATTCTTATACAAGTCTACTTTTATATTTTAAATAAAATTTAATCGCTTTCGTGTTACTTCAAGATCTCGCCTTCTTAGTAGTTTGATATTGAATTCTAAAGAGAAAAAGTATTTATGGAGGTTATAATTATGAATAAAAGTGACAATGATACATTCCAAAAAAACGTCGACCAATTCTTAATCCAACATCGGAGCATCCTTGATGTTATGACCAAATATCAAGAATCTAATGCCCGAGTAAACCGAGCAATTGCCAAAGCAGTTACACAATGTGGTTGTCTAAAAATTAATGCAAAGAAACAAATTATTCCTTCAAATACAAAATTAACAGAAATTCATAAATTTATGGATAACCATTTAGAAGGTTCATTGTGTGATAGTTGTAAAGAAATTATCGAAACAGAAATGGGCTCCAGCCTCTTTTACGTAGCTGCAATATGTAGTATATTAAATCTGGATTTTGATGATATAATTAAAAAAGAAGAAGAAAGAATATCTACATTAGGTATCTATAATTTAACTTAATTGGTTAACCAATTAAGCAATTAACCGATTAGCCGATTCTCCAAATGCTATATACTAATTCAGCTTGTGACTTTTATTTTCTTCACGCGATACGCGATACGCGATACAATTTTAATTAAGGGCAAGAGTTATAGCTTCTCGAACTGTTTTTATCCCAATAATCTCTAAATCTTTTTTCGATTTAAAAGAAGAAAGAGTCTTTAAATTGCCCTGGGGAATAAAGCATCTCTTAAAACCCATTTTTAATACTTCTTGTATTCGTTTTTCTACCTGATTTACCATTCTAATTTCTCCTGCCAGTCCCACTTCACCAAATACAACTGTACCTGAGTTTATAGTAATATTTTTAAAGCTTGAAGCTATAGCCATAACTATAGCCAAATCTAAAGCTGGTTCTAGTACCTTTATACCACCTGCAATATTTACATGAACATCCTGAGATTGTAAGGAGTATCCCACCCTTTTTTCCAGTACTGCTAATATTAGTAAAACTCGATTATAATCTACCCCGGTAGTCATTCTTCGGGGGATGCCCAAATTGCTATAACTTATCAAAGCTTGTACCTCCACTAATATCGGCCTACTTCCCTCAAAAGTAGCTGCCACTACTGAACCAGAAACGTGAGAAGGTTTTTCAGATAGGAGTAATTCAGAAGGGTTTAATACTTCGGTTAAACCCTTTTCTCCCATTTTGAATATCCCTAATTCATTGGTAGAGCCAAATCTATTTTTTGTGGAACGAAGTATACGATAAATATTATATTGTTCACCTTCCAGATATAAGACAGTATCTACAATATGCTCAAGAACTTTAGGTCCAGCTAATATTCCTCCTTTAGTTACATGACCGATAATAAAGATAGAAATCTCTTTGCTTTTAGCAAAACGCATTAACTGACCAGTACACTCTCTTATCTGACTAATACTTCCTGGTGCAGAAGTAATCTCATAATCATTAATAGTCTGAATAGAATCAATTATTACCACTTTTGGCTTAATACTGTTGATATGTTTTTTTATCACTTCTAGATCAGTTTCAGACACTAAAAAAAGTTTTTCTGCTAAGGTACCCAATCTACTAGCTCTCAGCTTAATCTGATAAGGTGATTCTTCAGCAGAAATATACAATACTGTTCCATATTGATTGCTTAAAATATTGGCTATTTGTAAAAGAAGGGTAGATTTTCCTATACCTGGTTCTCCTCCGACTAAAATTAAAGAACCAGGGACAATACCACCACCTAATACTCTATCAAACTCCGAAATCCCTACTTTATATCTCGCTTTATTTTCCTCTATTTCTATCTTGCTAATTGGTAAAGGTGTAGATTGCTCTTCTGGATGAAGAGAATATTTTTTCTCTTCTTTAAATGCTTCTTCAATCAGAGTATTCCATCCGCCACAATCAGGACAACGCCCCAACCATCGGAAAGATTCATAACCACACTGTTGACAACGAAAAATAGATTTTTCTCCTCTGTCCATTTTAACCCCTTTATCTTAACTTTTTGTTTTTTTCCCTTTTTTGGAAAATGCTATTTTCCCATCTTTTGCCCCAATAGTTATACAATCCCCTTCTTTAAACTCACCAGCTAATATCTTTTCAGAAATAGGATTTTCTATTAATCTTTCGATAGTCCGCCTTAAAGGACGAGCTCCAAAATTGGGATTATACCCCTCTTTAACCAATAATTCTTTAGCCTCCTCTACCGTCTCAAAATCAATCTTTTGATCTTCTAATAATTTTTTCACATCATTTAGCATTAAACCAGCGATTTTTTTAATCTCCTCCTTAGTAAGGGATTTAAAGACTATTACCTCATCAATTCGGTTTAAGAATTCCGGCCGGAAGGTCTTGTTTAGTTCTCCCATTACTTTATCTTTTATCTCTTTGTAAGGCATCTCTTCAGGCTCATTAGTTCCTCGAAATCCTAAAGTAGCTCCTTTTCTGATTAAAGTTGCGCCTATGTTAGAAGTCATAATAATTACTGTATTTTTAAAATCTACTACTCTTCCTTGAGAATCGGTTAATCTACCGTCTTCAAAAATCTGCAATAATATATTGAAAACATCAGGATGAGCCTTTTCTATTTCATCTAATAAAATTACTGAATAGGGCTTTCTCCTAACCTTTTCAGTTAATTGACCTCCCTCCTCATATCCAACATAACCAGGAGGAGCACCAACTAATCTGGAAACAGCAAATTTTTCCATATATTCAGACATATCTAAACTTATCATTGTGTTTTCGTCACCAAAAAGAAATTCTGCTAAACTGCGGGCTAGTTCTGTCTTACCTACTCCAGTAGGTCCTAAGAATATAAAAGAACCAATAGGACGTTTGGGATTTTTCATACCAGCTCGAGTCCTTCTTATCGCTTTAGAAATAGATATTAGGGCTTCGTCCTGTCCTATTATCCTTTTATGTAACTCATCTTCCATTCGAAGTAATTTTTGTGTTTCTTCTTCTTTTAAGGAAAAGACTGGAATACCAGTCCAACTAGATACAATTTCTGCAATATCTTCTTCTGTTACTTCTACTTTATTAATCTTTCTTCCGGTCTCCCATTTTTCTTTCATTTTTTGGAGTTCAGTCTCTAACTTTTTTTCTTTATCTCTTAATTGAGCTGCTTTTTCAAATTCTTGCAGTTTTATAGTTGATTCTTTTTCTTTTATTATTTTATTTAATTGAATTTCCACTTTTTTCATATCAGGAGGACAAATAGTGTTTTGTAATTTAATTCGTGAAGCCGCTTCATCTACTAAATCAATAGCTTTATCGGGTAAAAATCTACCTGAAACATAACGAGCCGAAAGACGAGCTGCGGCTTCTAATGCTTGATCGTTAATCTTTATTTTGTGATGAGCTTCATACTTGTCTCTAAGTCCTTGTAAAATATCGATAGTCTCTTCTATTGAAGGTTCCGATATATAGATAGGTTGAAACCTTCGTTCTAAAGCAGCATCTTTTTCTATATACTTTCGATATTCATCAGAAGTAGTTGCACCAATAACCTGTAGTTCTCCTCTTGCTAAGGTAGGTTTTAATATATTAGAAGCGTCTATTGCCCCTTCAGCAGCTCCCGCACCCACTAAAGTATGAATTTCGTCAATAAATAAGATAACATCATTTGATTCCTGAACCTCACTAACAATCTTCTTTAATCTCTTTTCAAATTCACCCCTGTATTTAGTACCAGCAACAATTAAAGCCAAATCAAGACAAACAATTCTTTTATTTTTTAATATCTCCGGAATATCATTATTAGCAATCTTTTGAGCTAAACCTTCCACGATAGCTGTCTTCCCTACCCCAGCCTCTCCTATTATACAGGGATTATTTTTCTTTCTTCTACTTAAAATTTGTATCACTCTTTGAATCTCCATACTTCTGCCAATAACTGGATCTAATTTATCTTCTCGAGCTAATTTAGTTAAATCTCTTCCAAATTCATCTAAAGTAAGAGTCTTGATTGTCTTTTTACCAACTTCTGGCGAAAAACTTTGAGTTTCATTCTCCATAATTATTTTCATAATCCGCGAATAAACATTATTCAGATTAATACCTAAATCAGTTAAAATTCTAACCGCTACTCCACTTCCTTCTTTTATCAACCCCAACAATATATGCTCGGTACCAATATAATTATGTTTCAGTTGACTTGCTTCTTGAGAGGCTAATTCCAAAACTTTTTTAGATCGAGGAGTAAAGCTAATTTCACCTACCTGTTGATACTCACCTTTACCTACTATTCGATCTATTTCTTCTACTACTTTTTCTGCATCCACTCCTAATTCTTTTAAAACCTGGTATGCAACTCCTTCTTCTTCTTTTAGTAAGCCAATCAAAATATGTTCGGTTCCTATATAATCATGATTAAGGTTTATCGCTTCCTCTTGAGCTATCATTATAGCTCTTTTTGCTTTTTCGGTATATTTTTTAAACATTTTACAAACACATCCTTCCATTTTAGTAGATAATTTTATTTTATATTTTTTTTTAAAAATCTTCCCGTCAACTTGGTTAGCTAGTTAGCTGGTTAGCTAGTTTAATATGAACTCATCAACTAACTAACCAGGTAACCAATTAACCAGGTAACCAAATACACTATTCACTAATCTTATTTCGGATTAATATTGCCCTTTGTAAATCTCGAGTAAAAGGATCTAAATCTTTGCCAGCTAACATTTGTAGATAAGCAGGTTGAATCAATAACATTAATTTATTTAAAGTTGCTAAATTGGGACGTGAAATTATCCCTAACTCTACTCCAAATCTTAATTTAGATAAAAGTTCCATTGCTTCTACTGAAGATATAATGCGCGCACTACTCAAGATGCCATAGGCTCTCCACATTTGATCTTCCAGCTGACTTTTAGAATTAGATAATAAATCATTTCTTACCTTCTGTTCCTGGCTTATTATTTGTTGATTCACCTTTTCCAAATTATCAATAATTTCCTCTTCTGAAAGACCTAAAGTAATTTGATTAGAAACTTGAAAAAGATTTCCCATCACTTCAGTTCCTTCTCCATAAAATCCTCTTACCACATAACCTATTTTAGATATAGCTTTTAGTATGTCATTTATTCCGCCTACCATAGCTAAGGCTGGTAAATGTAACATTACTGAAGCCCTCATCCCTGTTCCTACATTAGTGGGACAGGAAGTTAAATACCCTTCTTTTCCGCTAAAGGCATAAGTAACAATTTTTTCAATTTCATCATCAATTTTATTAATGAGCTTCCAAATTTCATTTAATTGTAATCCTGAAAGTAAATATTGGATTCGAAAATGATCTTCTTCATTTATCATTATACTTAAGGTTTCTCTTTGATTAAAGATACAACCTCGAGATAGTTGCTTTTTTAATGCATGATAAATACTAATTAGATGTTTTTCAACTAAAAATTGTCTTTCTAAGGGAGTCAACTCATCTAATAAAAGTAAATTGTAATCCTTAAAAAGAGAACTTTTTTCTAAAACTTGTTGACTAAGGTCAAATATATTCTTTAATTCTACTTGATCAGCTCGGGATGGGAAAGGAATACCCTCTATATTTCGTGCTAACCTAATTCGTGAACTTATTACTATATCAGATAAAGGACCTTGCCCATTGGTCCACTCAGCATCAGATTCTTTTAATTTTTGTAATATTATTCCTTTTTTATTATTTTGCATTTCTTTTCTTTAACGCTCCTTCAAGTTTCAATATTTCATCTCTTATCTTTGCAGCTTTCTCATACTCTTCCTTTAATACTACTTCTTGCAATTCCTTTCTGAGTTGTTTAATCTTCCTAATTTTATTCAATTTACCTTTGGCTCGTTGAGGTATTTTCCCTACATGTTCACTATTACCATGTAACCTTCTTAGTAGAGGGATTAACTGTTCTCTAAAATCGTGATAACATACACTACAACCTAATTCCCCAGATTGCCTAAACTCATCATAGGTTAAATTACAATTACCACACTTTAACTCTTTAATTGGAATAACACCCTCCTCTTTGCTGTAAAGATCTATAGCTTTTAATAATCCAGTTAATAGATCATTAATATTAAATTCAGGAAGAGGAAATATAGATAATTTATCATTAAACATAGAGGCACAATCTTTGCATAATTGAATTACTGTTTTTTGTCCTTCTGTAACTTTAGTAAGAATAATAGTAGCTTCTTTTTTCTTACAAATTTGACATAACATTATAATTATTTTTCCTCCCCTGATTTTTATTGTTTTTCATCAATCAAATTCCACATAAATTATAAGTTATCCTATGAATAATTGTCAATTAACCTCAATTAATCTGAGTTAGGAGACGGTTGTTCTTTGAATCTTTTTTATTTTATGCTGGCTCCTGACTACTGACTTCTGGATTCTATATTTAAGTACTTCAGTAGTTATTTCTCATCTAATAAACTTCAATATCAATTCCATCACTTCAGTAATTATATCCGGAGGGATATCCTCAGAAGAAACTGATGAATAAAAACAAGAATTGACATGATTCTCCAAAGTCAATTTACTTACCTGATTAAGTGCTGATTTAACTGCAGCAATTTGAACCATAATATCAGAACAAGATCTTTCTTCAATAATCATCCCCTGTATGCCCCTGATCTGCCCTTCTATCCTTTTTAATCGACTTAATATCTTTATTTTATTTAATTGATTGAATTGTGATTTACTCATAATGCAAACTTTATATCCGATATTTATTATACCCTATGGGGGTATAATAATAATATAACTAAATGTTTAAATTGTCAAGCTATTTTCGTATAATATATTCTTGCGTATAGCGTATTGAGTAAATTAGCGTATAGCGTATAGAAAGTTGCAGGTTATGGGTTTCATGTTTATAGAAAGCTCAAAACATGTAGGGGTGTATAGAATTAGTTAGCTAGTTAGTTGGTTACCTGGTTAGCTGGTTAAGAGAATTAGCGGATAGCGTGGATCGTATAGCAAAAAATGAAAAGCGCAAAATGTAAAACTATAACTTAAAATCCAAAATTAAAGAAAAGGTTTTAAGTTTTGAATTATGGTTTTTAGCTTTTCGCTTTAAATTTTTATTTGCATACTGACAACTGTCAACTGAAAGCTTGTACTATTTTCTATCGAATAAACCAACTGGTAAACCGGGTAACTGGCTAACTCAATAGTAGCGTGATATAATAATTTAGAAATAAAATTATGATTAATTAACATTCGTTAATAAAATAAATTATTTAAATGGATTTAACATATAAAATGAGGAAAAATAATTATAAAGAAGAAGAAATAAAATTTTTAGCGGATAAAATGTTAGGAAAATTAGCTAAATGGTTACGTATTTTAGGTTATGATACTACTTACCCTATTACGGATGAGAATTTAGTTCTAATCCTTACTGCTCGACAAGAAAATAGAATATTGTTGACCAGAGATACTAATCTTATTAAAAGACGGAATATCTGCGATTATTTATTTATAAAAAATGATCAATGGGAAGAACAATTGTTAGAAGTGATAAAAGGATTAGAATTAAAAATTGATTTTAATTCTAAGATATTTTCCCGTTGTTCAATATGCAACAAACCTACTAAAAATGTAGACAAAAAGGAAGTTCAAAACTACATTCCTCCTTATGTATTTTTAACTCAAAACAAGTTTGTTTATTGTCCTTCTTGCCAGAAATATTACTGGAAGGGAACCCACTGGCAAAGAATGACAGAAAAAATTAAAAAACTCATTTTATAGAGGTCCGTCTCCTGTTTCATTTTTATTTATCTGGTAAGACTTCTACACCTGGGAGTTTTTCCCCAGCCAAAAATTCTAAAGAAGCTCCACCACCGGTAGAAATATGAGTCATCTTTTCTGCCAACCCTACTTTTTCAATCGCGGCAATTGAGTCTCCACCACCAACAACAGTTACAGCTTTGTTTTTCATATCCGCTAAACATTTTGCAATTATATTATTTCCTTTAGCAAATTTTTCTATTTCAAATATTCCTACTGGTCCATTCCAAAATATAGTTTTAGCCCTTTTTAATTCTTCCATAAACATCTTCAAGGATTCTTCACCTAAGTCTACTCCTTTACAATCTTTTGGAATACTTTCTACTTTAACTGTTTTACTATCTGCTTTTTCAGATACTTCTTTTGCAACTATTAAATCAACCGGCAAAAGTATTTTATTCTCCATCTCTTTTGCCTTCTTTAACATTTTTCTAACTACATTCAAGTCGTATTCTTCTAATAATAAATTGCTTACCTCATACCCTAAAGCAGCTAAACAGGTGTAACTCATTCCTCCAGCAATTAATATTTTATCTGCAATATTTAATAAATTCTGAACAACATCGATTTTCCCAGATATCTTTGCTCCCCCTAATAGGACTACAAAAGGTCTTTTGGGATTTTCTATTAAGTTACTTAATACTTCTATTTCTTTAGCCATTAAAAATCCAGCATAAGAAGGCAATATTTTGGCTACCCCCACGGTAGAAGCATGGGCACGATGGGCAGTGCCAAAAGCATCATTAATAAACAACTCACCCAGATTAGCTAATTTTTTAGAAAATTGTTCGTCGTTTTTTTCCTCTTCGGGATGAAATCTTAAATTTTCTAAGAGTATTATTTCGCCATCTTTCATCCTAAATATTTCTTTTTCCACCTCCTTGCCTATACAATCAGGCAGCTTTTTTACTTCTTGCTCTAATAATTCACTTAAACTCTTAGCCACCGGGTCAAGCCTTAATTTTTCTGCTATTTTACCTTTAGGTCTACCTAAATGGCTCATCAATATGATTCGGGCTTTTTTGGCAATTAAATATTTAATGGTAGGTAAAGCAGCTGATATCCGGGTATCATCGGTAATCTTTAATTCTTTATCCAAAGGGACGTTAAAATCTACTCTGACTAAGATTCTTTTGCCTTCTATTTGATTTTCATTCAAATCTTTGATGGTCTTTTTTTGCATCCTATACTACCTCCAACTTTTTTAAATTATTTTATAGTGTAATTTTCTAAATATAATTCGATGGACTAATAAATTAATTATATAATTAAATAATTTATTTATCAACTAAAAAACGTGTTACTGAAACGTCTCCTTCACCTTGTTCTTATTTTTATTCTGATACATCCTCTTATCGGCCTCTTTTAAGAGGGCCTCAGTATTCTGATACTCTCCCTTCTGAGTGGCATCACCCAAGGCGATACTCGGTCTTAAATAGATTGGTTTAATGCTATCTTCTTCACAGATCTTTCTGATCCTCTCACAGATCCTATGGGCCTCTTGGGATGTGGTAGAGGGGAGAAGGATAGCAAACTCATCCCCTCCTAATCGGGCGATTACATCACCTTTACGGGAGATGGAATTAAGGAGAGAAGCAGAGTGTTGTAAGAGTTTATCTCCCTCATGATGACCGAAGGTATCATTTATTACCTTCAGGCCATTGACATCTACCATCATTATACTTAAAGGGTAATAACGGGGAAAGTTGTACCTTTCCAGTTCTTCCTCAAAGTAGGCTCGGTTGTAAAGGTCGGTTAGGGCATCATGGAAGCTTAGGTATCTGATCTTCTCTTCAATTCTTTTACGTTTGATGGCAGTAGCCACCTGAGAGGAGACAAATTCTAAAAGCTTGATATCTTTTTCAGAATAAAGATGGGGATTGGTGTAACTCTGGACGGCCATAACCCCAATAGTTTTATCTTCTATCTTTAGGGGGACTCCTAACCAGATGCTCTGAGGGGTGGTACTGCCCCAGGGGGACAATATCCCTTGGTTTATCATTTCTTTATATT
>JBGPSO010000020.1:0-14606 GCA_041490145.1 Atribacterota bacterium | reverse complement strand
CTCATAATTTTCTCTGGGTAGATTATGTTCTTTAATCTGATTAGCTAATAAATTATAATCGTCGATCCTTTGACCGCCTCCTATAATTTCTCCATATCCTTCAGGAGCTAATAGATCTGCACATAGGGCAACCTCTGGTCTTTGAGGGTCAGGTTTCATATAAAATGCTTTACATTTTATGGGATAGCGATGAATAAAGATCGGTTTTTCGTACTTTTGAGATAAAATAGTTTCGTCCTCTCCACCAAAATCATCTCCCCATTCAATTTTAGAACCATCCTTTTTTAAAATTTCTATAGCTTCATCATAAGAAATCCTGGGAAAAGGAACTTTAATAATTTCTAATTTCGATAAATCTCTTTCTAATAAATCCAATTCTCTTTTCTTATTTTCTAATACTTGTTTAACAATATAAGTTACCATATTTTCTTGAATTTTATTGTTTTCTTCCAGGTCAACATAGGCTGCTTCTGGTTCTACCATCCAGAATTCCATTAAATGTCTTCTGGTTTTAGACTTCTCCGCCCGAAAGGTAGGTCCAAAACAATATACTTTTCCGAAAGCCATAGCTGATGCTTCATTGTATAACTGGCCACTTTGGGTGAGATAGGCTTTTTCTCCAAAATAATCAGTCTCAAATAAAGTAGTAGTTCCTTCACAGGCTGCTGGAGTAAGTATGGGAGAATCTATCAGAATAAAATCATTTTGATCTAAAAAATTACGGATAGATTTAATTATTTCGGCTCTTATTCTTAAAATAGCATTTTGTCGGGGAGATCTTAACCATAGATGGCGATAATCCATTAAAAATCCAATCCCATGTTCTTTTAGTGAAATGGGGTAATTATCTTCTGCTATGCTTATAATTTCAACATTCTTTATTAAAATTTCATACCCTGAAGGAGCCCTTTTTTCTTCTCTAACTAAACCTGTTATTTTTATTGATGATTCATAATTAATAGTATCAATTTTATTAAATAATTCTTCTTTTATTTCGCTCTTAAGGAGAGTAGCTTGGATAAATCCTGTTCCATCTCTGATAATTAAAAATTTTATGCTCCCACTTGAACGTTTATTATAAAGCCATCCTTTTATCTCTATCTCTTTACCTTCATAATTTTTAATATCGCTTATTCTTATAATTTCCATGTATCTCCTCCCTCCCTCTAGGGGTCAGATCTTTACATTTGACATAACAAAAATTATGTCAAATGTAAAGATCTGACCCCTTTTTCACCCCTTTTTCAATTTCATCCAACTTAACTTTTTTTTGTTCTTTGGTTTGCATATTACGCAGAGTTACCATATCTTTAGATAATTCTTCTTCACCAACTATTATTGTATATCTTGCTCCTATTTTATTAGCTATTCTCATTTGTGATTTTAAACTACCGTTTGAATAATCCAGGTCAGCAGATAAACCAGAATTTCTAATTTTTTGCAATAATCTAAAGGCAGTATCTTTATTTTCTGCACTAACTTTTACTATAAATATGTCGATACACTTAGGTTTGGGCCAGTTTATTTTCTGCTGATTCATAACCATAATCATTCTTTCTATCCCTGCAGCAAACCCAACTCCTGGAGTAGGTTTTCCTCCCAATTCTTCAACCAGATCATCATATCTACCGCCACCAGCTATAGCATTTTGAGCACCTAATCCTTTACAAACAATTTCAAAGGCAGTTTTAGTGTAATAATCTAATCCTCTTACCAATTTATGGTCTATATGATACTTTATTTTAAAGTCATCAAGATGTGACTTTACTTCTTCAAAATGCAGTTTGCACTCTGGACAGAGATTTTCAGTAATCATCGGAGCGGTTTCCATAATTTTTTGGCAACTATCTTTTTTACAATCTAAAACCCTTAAAGGATTTTTTTCATATCTTTTTACACATTCTGAACATAGTAAATCTTTTTTATTTCTTAAGAACTTTTTTAGTTTCTGAATATAATCAACTCTACATTTTTTACAACCTACGCTGTTTATTACAATTTCAAGATTTTTTAAGCCTAACTTTTCATAAATTTCTAAAGCAGCCATAATAACCTCAACATCTACTTCAGAAGATTTGGATCCGATAACTTCAATCCCAAATTGATTAAATTGACGAAATCTACCGGCTTGTGGTTTTTCACATCTGAACATTGAGCCAATATAAAATAACTTTATCACCTTTGAAGCTCTTCCCATTTCGTTTTCTAAATAAGCCCTCACCACCGGAGCTGTCCCTTCCGGACGTAAAGTAAGGCTTCTTTCTTTTCTATCAGGAAAAGTAAACATCTCTTTAGTAACTATATCAGTCGATTCTCCTATTCCTCGAATAAAAAGTTCGGTGTATTCGAAGGCTGGAGTTCTTATTTCTTGATATCCATATTTAGTTAATACTTCCCTTATTTTATTTTCAATATAATACCATTTTGGAGCATCATCAGGTAAAATATCTTGTGTCCCTTTGGGAACCTGAATAAACAATTTTTTATTCTCCTTTTCTTTGGTATAATATTTCTAACCCTTATATTGATTTTCCATAAATGCTTTTTTATCAATAGCTTTTTTTATGGCCTCTTCCCGGCTAATTTTGTCTTCCATAACTAAATCCTTCAATGATTGATCTAAACTCTGCATACCATCTTTTTTGCTAGTTTGTATAGTAGAAGGAATTTGATGAACTTTCCCCTCTCTAATTAGATTTCTAATTGCCGGATTAGCAATCATTACTTCTATAGCCGGAACTCTACCCTTTTCATCCGCAGTTGGTAATAAAGTTTGAGCTATAATCCCCAGAATAGATCCAGCAAGTTGCATTCGAACTTGATTTTGCTGGTGAGGAGGAAATACATCTATTATTCTTTCTATAGTCTCCGCTGCACTAATAGTATGGAGGGTAGAAAATACTAAGTGCCCTGTTTCAGCTGCAGTTAAAGCCATAGAAATAGTTTCTTGGTCTCTCATTTCTCCCACCAGGATTACATCAGGATCTTCCCTTAAGGCACTACGCAAAGCAGAGGCAAAAGATTTAGTATGTAAACCCACCTCTCTTTGAGAAATAAGACAATTTTGGTGATGATGAACAAATTCGATAGGATCTTCGATAGTAATTATATTATCATATCTTGTCTTATTTATAATATCAATTAAGGCAGCCAAAGTAGTTGATTTCCCACTCCCAGTAGGTCCAGTAATTAATACAAACCCCTTGTCTTTATCAGTAAAGGTGGAAAGAATTGATGGTAAATTTAATTCAGAAAGGGTCTTAATTTTTTCAGGTATCAATCGGAAAGCCGCTCCTTCTCCCCGACGATGTTTAAAGACATTTACCCTGAAACGGGCTAGATTAGCTAATTCATAAGATAGATCTAATTCGCCGCATTTTTCGAAATCAGTCTCCTGTTTTTCGTTTAAAATACTATAGATCATATTATGAGTATCTTCCGGAGTTAATTCTGGTAAATTTAATTTTTCTAATTTTCCATTTATACGGAGAACAGGAGGTACCCCTACATTAAGGTGTAGATCAGAAGCATCTTTCTCTTTGGTGGTAATTAATAATTCTTTTATTTCCATAATAAACCTCATTTATTTTTGAATAAATTTTTTAATTAAATTAATAGTAATAAATATGATTGAATTATAATTATTTCATTAAAAAATCCCTGATAATACTTTTAAAATTTACTACGAATTTCCATAAATACCTTTTTATCTATAGCTCTTTTTATGGCCTCTTCTCGGCTTATCTTTCCTTCCACGAGTAGATTTTTCAAACATTGATCTAAACTTATCATCCCATCTTTTCTGCCCATTTGTATTATTGATGGCATTTGATGAATTTTTTCTTCTCTTATTACATTCTTGATTGCTGGAGTTGCAATGGTCAATTCAATAGCGGGGACTCTTCCTTCGCCATCTAAAGTAGGTAGTAAAGTTTGAGCAACCATACCCAGGATAGATTCGGCAACTTGCATTCTAATTTGGCTCTGTTGATGAGGAGGGAACACGTTTATAATTCTTTCTATAGTTTCAGCTGCACTATTGGTATGAAGAGTAGAAAATACTAAATGTCCAGTTTCAGCTGCAGTTACCGCCATAGAAATAGTTTCGAGGTCTCTCATTTCCCCAACTAAGATTACATCAGGATCTTCTCTTAAGGCACTACGCAAAGCACCGGCGAAAGAATTGGTATGAATTCCAACTTCCCTCTGATCAATAACGCAATTTTTATGTGAATGAATAAATTCAATAGGGTCTTCAATAGTTATAATATGTTCATATCTTTCTCTATTTATAATATCTATCAAAGCAGCTAAAGTAGTGGTTTTTCCAGACCCAGTAGGGCCAGTAACTAATACAAAGCCTTTAAGTTTTTTAGTAAAAATGGAAATTTCCTCAGGTAAATTTAGCTCGGCAAGAGTTTTTATCTTTTCGGGTATCAATCTAAAAGCAGCTGCCTTACCTCGTTGAGTTTGAAAAATATTAGTCCTGAATCTCGCTATATTTTCCAATTCAAAAGAAAAATCCAGCTCATGAAATTCTTCAAAATTGTTCTTTTGTTTATCAGTAATTATACTATAAATCATTTCTTGAACGTCTTGGGAAGTCAATTCTGGTAAATTTAATTTTTGTAATTTTCCATTTACACGAATTACTGGAGGGATACCTACAGTTAGGTGTAAATCTGAGGCATCTCTTTCTTTAGTTATAGTCAGCAATTTTTTTACATCCATCTAATCATTCTCCTTCTTAATTATTAATTATGCAAAATAAGAGAACTATTTATAGAGGTTATTTTTTATTTTATCAGACATAGCTTTAATATGCAAAGGAGTGGTGCCACAACATCCACCAATCATATTTACGCCTAATTGAATAAATTTTTCAGTATAATCTGCCATTATTTTTGGGGATACTGGATAGATGATTTTTCCTTCAATGAATTCAGGAATTCCAGCATTTGGTTCAACTAATAAATAAGTCTGACTTACTTTTTTCATCATCTTTAATACCTCATATAGTACTTCTGGACCAGTTCCACAATTTGCCCCCACTCCATCTGTTCCTTCACTTTCAAGTACTGTTACTGCCTTTTCAGGGCCAACTCCATAAATAGTTTTTAAATTTTGGTCAAAAGTCAGGGAAGCAATGACCATTAAATTAGTATTCTCTTTTGTGGCTTTTAGAGCAGCTCTTATCTCCTCAAGATTATAAAATGTTTCCAAAATTATTAAATCTACACCTACTTTCTCCAAAATAACCACCTGCTCTTGGTAGTTTTTATAAACCTCACTTACTTTTAAATTACCATAGGGTTCTAAAATCTTTCCGGTTGGTCCCACCGAGCCACCAATAAATATTCTTTTTTTTGAACCTCTTTCTTTATTTATTGCTTCTTTAGCAATTTTTACGGCTGATTCATTTATTTTTACCATATCATTTACCAAACCAAAATTACTCAATTTAATTTTACTAGCGCCAAAAGTATTAGTTAAAATTATATCTGCTCCAGCATTTATATATTCTTGATGAATTTTTGTAATTACTTGGGGATGAGAAATATTCCATTCTTCAGGGCACTCGCCTGGTTTAAGTCCATAAGTTTGAAGCATAGTTCCCATCGCTCCATCAAGTAATAATGGTCTTTTATTTAATTGTTTTTTAATTTCTTCCTTAATAATTATATCTTCTTTCAAAATGAAATACTCCTTTTTTATAATCCTGCTTTCTTTTTTAATATCTCAGCTTTATCGATCTTTTCCCAGGTAAAATCTTCATCTTCTCTCCCAAAATGACCATAAACAGCAGTTTTTTTGAATATAGGCCTCCTAAGCTTCAAGTGTCTAATTATTGCTTCAGGACGCAAATCAAAATTCTTTTTAATTAATTCTAATATTTTTGATTGAGAAATTTTTTCTGTTCCAAAGGTATCTAACATAATAGATACCGGATGAGCTACTCCTATAGCATAGGCAATTTGTATTTCACATTTATCAGCTAATCCAGCAGCAACAATATTTTTAGCTATATATCTTGCCATATAACTACCTGATCTATCTACTTTGGTGGGGTCTTTCCCAGAAAAACATCCTCCTCCATGACTTCCCACTCCTCCATAAGTATCTACAATTATTTTCCTTCCAGTAACCCCTGTATCTGCTTGAGGTCCACCTATAACAAATCTTCCAGTAGCATTAATAAAATATTTAGTATTTTTATCCAGGTATTTATCAGGTATTACATAATTAATTACTTTTTCTATAATATCTTTTTTTAAAGTAGCATAAGGAATGTCCGGATGATGCTGAGCAGCAACTACTATCGCTTCAACTCTTTTTGGATTTCCATTCTCATACTCAACTGTAACTTGCGATTTTCCATCAGGCCGGAGGTAGGGAATTATCTTCTTTTTTCTTACTTCTGATAAACGATAAGTTATTTTATGAGCTAACATTATAGGAAGTGGCATTAGTTCAGGAGTTTCTCTACAAGCATAACCAAACATCATTCCTTGGTCTCCAGCCCCAGTATTTTCTATATCATTTTTCGTTTTATCTACTTTTTTATTTTCTTCTTCCTTTGCCTCTAAAGATTTATTTACTCCTAAGGCTATATCGTTAGATTGTTCATCAATAGAAGTTAATACTGCACAAGTATCACCATCAAACCCATATTTAGCCCTGGTGTAGCCTATATCACGGAGGGTTTGACGCACTATTTTAGGAATATCAACATAACAAGAAGTGGTAATTTGTCCGGCAACCATTACTAATCCAGTTGCCACTAAAGTTTCTACTGCCACTCTCCCATAAGGATCTTTTTCATAGATGGAATCCAGTATAGCATCAGCTATTTGATCGGCAATCTTATCTGGATGTCCCTCGGTAACTGATTCGGAAGTAAATAAGTATTTATTCTTCAAATCTAACATCTCCTTTTTTAATTATTAATTAAAAAACCTCTTCAATACCGAAGAGGTAATTTTTACATCTTATCTCTCGGAATTGTAATTCCGCGGGAATTAGCACCAACATAATACTATAACGCAATATTTTCAGTTAAAGTATTATAGGTTGCTGGGCTTCTCAGGGTCCGTCCCTCCGCCAGCTCTTGATAAGGTTTTATTATTTTTTCTTTGTTAAAATACCATAGTCAAGACATATTGTCAAATTTAAATTAAATAGGGACACATCCTATTTTTTCTATGGTTTAATTTTCCCTTTTAAGAGGTTTTCCTGTAGGACGTCTATCTATAATAATAACCTAAGGCCTCAACCATCTGGTAAAAAAGCTCCTCAGGTCCTATAGGTTTTCCGCTAAAAGTTACCGAATTATTAACTTGGACAACCTTCCCTATTTATCTAATTTAAAAGAAAAATATTAATTGTCTAAGAAAATGGGATGTGTCCCTATTTAATTTTATAAATATTTTTTATATTTTTCATTATTGGCTATACTTTTAATAATTTTCTTTAAATCACCCTCTCGTTTTTTGGGATAAATTATTTTTATATCTCCACTTGATATTATAACCAAATCAGATAAGCCAATAGTAACTATTAATCCTTCATCATTTATAACAATACATCTTTTAGTATCTACTCCTTCATACCCACCTTGAATTACATTACCATACTTATCCGGAGACAAAATTCTCTCCATTGAAGTCCAAGAGCCAATATCATCCCACCTAAAATCTCCCTTTACCACTAATCTATTAGAAACTTTTTCCATAATCGCATAATCTATAGAAATTTTTTCTAATTCATAAAATACTTCTTTTACTACCTCTTTCTTATCTAGTGTTCCTAAACTATTCTTTATCCTCATCAATCCTTTATAAAGTTTAGGCATCTCTTTTTTAATAGCTTTCAAAATATCCTGGCAAGTCCATATAAATATACCACTATTCCAAAGATAATTTCCCTCGCTTATGAATTTTTTCGCGGTTTCAAGGTTCGGTTTTTCAGTAAATTCTTTCACTGTACAAGCAATAATGTTATTAGTGTTCTTAATTTCTTCGCCAACACAAATATAACCATATCCCGTTTCTGGTCTTGATGGTTTAATACCTATAGTAATTAAATTTCCTGTCTCCCGGGCAAGTTTACAACCTTCTCCTATAGTTTTTAAAAATTTTTCTCTTTCTTTTATGATATGATCTATAGGAAGTATAATCATAGTAGTATTAGAATCTTTGTAGCGGTGTTCAATAATTACCGCAGCTAAACCAATACAAGCAGCTGTATCTCTACCGACTGGTTCAAGAATATAATTTAAATAATCTACTTCTGGAAGAGCATCTTTTATGCTATTAAAAAGGTCTTCTGTAGTAGAAATAAAAACATCAGATAAATCAATTAGAGGTAATAATCTATTAACAGTCTCTCTAATCATACTATTTCCACCAGTAATAGATAACAACTGTTTAGGGGTATCAAATCGGCTATAAGGCCAAAATCTTTGACCCCTACCTCCCGCCATTAAAATTGCCACATTTTCCATTAATATTATCTCCCCCTTCTTTTTAAACCGTATATCGTATCTCGTTAAGAATTAGTTACTTAGTTAGCTAGTTACCTGGTTAATTAGTTTAGAAAACTAAAAATTAAAAACGAAAAACGCAAAACTATAAAACTAGTTTTCTATCTTAAATATGTTTTCTTAACCAGCTAACCAGCTAACCAATTAACTAACTAACTAATATGAATATGATTTTGCGCTTTTCATTTTAATTATATATTTATTTTTAAAATTTATCAAAAAGAATCAATATAATTTATTTGCTCATGATCAAATGATATAGTCTTTTATACAGGATAAAGGTTAAGAAACCACTGATGGTTCCTTTTATAAGATTAAAAGGAATAATAAATGGGATCAATATTTTTGCTACAGCTTCTCTCTCCACTCCTAAATATAAAGGAGTTACTATCAAATTAGCTGGAATCATGATTAAAGTCATCGCTAAGGTACCCAAGATCATCCCTAAAATTGCACCTCTTTTAGTATGATTTAAAAGATAGATTTGAGATGATACAAATATCAAAGTACCAGTAGCCAAAAAATTCATTAAAGCACCATAAGGGCCTCCCTGCTGCCCGGCAGGCACAATAAGTGCAAAAAGTATAGCATATAAAAAACACATTAATACCCCAAGCTTTGAACCCCATTTAAAAGATCCAATCAAAAGGAACACATTTCCTGGGTCATATACCAAATAGGGTGCTTGTAGTAAAATAGGGAAATGAATAAAATACCCCGCTACTATAGATAAAGCTATTAACATAGAAACATTAGTAATTTTTGTACTTTTCATTTAGATTCTCCTTCTTTATATTCATAATTTTATTTATTGATATTGAACAATAATATTAGTCAAATTAAAAAGCTCTTTTGATGATCTTTCCATTATCGAAATCTTTAAAATATTTATAAAATAAAATATCCCCAAAGATATTTAAATTCTTCGGGGATATTTTATTTTATAATAAATCACTTCTTCTTCTATCCAGACTTTACTGTCGGCTCTGGCTTTTCACCAGATCTACCTGGCAATCACATTAGTAAGTGCCTGGTTCGTGGGCTTATTCTTAAGAATTTACCACCGATCGGGAATTGGTCAATTTTTAACCTAACCTCACCCCGCCCTGAAAAAGTTAAATATTCAATATTCTATTTTAATTGATTATATCAATATAATTTAATTATTACTATAGTTTTTTATTTATTATTTTTTAAAAAAATAATAAAAATAACTACTTTACTAATTAGTTTTTATTATTTCATCTTGTATTTCTTCAAAACTAAAACCTCTTAATTCGGCATAATAATCTAATATTTTGTTAATATATTCCTGATTTAACTCTTGATTATTAGTTGATTGTTCTTGTACTTTATAGGGTCCCTGGTTGTAAGCTATAATAGCAGTTTTAAGGTCATTGAAATCCCTATTCAAAATAGATAAATAATATACCCCAATTTTAATATTATTGATAGGATCAAGTAATGTTTTTTCTGCTCCATCCCATTTTATACCAATATTTCCTGCTAATTCTGGAGCTATAAATCTTCTTACTTGGCACAATCCATAAGCATAAGAATCCGAAATAGTTTTAGGTTCGAAATTGCTTTCTACTTTTACTAAAGCTGTTATTAATAAAGGGTTAAAATTGTATTTTGTAGATTCTTCATAAATAGTTTTAGAAATCTCATATATAGTTTTACTATCTAATGTATTGTTATACAAAGATATGTTATTAACTATTTTGGTAATATAAAATTCTCTTTTCACCTCCTTAGAAATCATTCCAGTTAATTCTTGTAATTGCATATAAATTTCAGTAAATTGTTCTTTATCTATTTTTACCTGACCATACCGCTTTATTTCGTTAGAAAAATCTTCTATTTTGCTAATTATTTTCTCATCCCTTAGATTAATATTTTCAATATTTTTTTCTGTTTGTATATTTAAGTTATCAACTTTTATTTTTAAAATAACAAATAAGCTAATTATGACACATATAAAAATTATAAATATTAACCCAAAATTTTTGTTAATTTTTTCTCTAAATGAATTTGACCTATTCATTTGTTCTCCTTCGAGGTTTACCTTAGCCATATTTATACCTCCTAGTAATTTTATTTTTAAGAGAGCTCACTTTTTAGTCATTATTTATTGAACTTTACTACCTTCAGCAATTTCTTTGTCCACGGTTAATAAAGCTAAGTTATTATTATCAACCGCAGCCAAAAGCATACCTTGAGATTCTATTCCTTTAAGCTTTATAGGTTGTAAATTACACACTATTATTATCTTTTTCCCTAAAATTTCCTGCACGGAATAATATTTTCTTATTCCAGCAACGATGGTTCTTAAGATATAAGATTAACTTTATTTTCTTTTACTTCTTTTTTTTCTTTTTCCTTAAGATCAATTCTTGGAAATATTACTTTCCCTGGCTTAACCGAAGTTCCTGACTTTAATTTTCCCCAATGAGCATCTCGGTCTATTCTTAATTTATCTAAATCTGTTTCCATACCTAATTGCTCCCACACTTCTTTTGCTTTCCCTGGCATAAAGGGATAAATTAATATGGTGATTAGCCGTATAGATTCTGCTACATTGTATAAAATATTAGATAATCTTCCTTTTGGTGAATTTTCACGCCCTAATACCCAGGGTTCTGTTTGATCGATATATTTATTGGTTCTTCTAATAAATTGCCAGATAGTCTCTAAAGCCAGGTTAATGGAAAAATTATTCATTTGGGTATTGTATTCTTTTATAGTTTTTAAAGCTAACTCTTCTAATTCTATATCGTATACTTCTTTTTTGGTTACTGCCTCAGGAATTTTATTATTGAAAAATTGTTTAACCATAGCTATAGTTCTACTTACTAAATTCCCTAAATCATTGGCTAAGTCATAATTTACTCTTTTAATTAATAAATCTTTAGAAAAATTACCGTCCTGTCCAAAAGAAACCTCTCTTATTAAAAAATATCTGAATACATCAGCACCATATTCTTCTATCATCTCATAAGGATCAACTACATTACCTTTAGATTTAGACATCTTTTCCCCTTCTATAGTCCACCAACCATGAGCAAAGACCATTTGGGGTGGTTCAATTCCTGCTGCCATTAACATAGTGAACCAGATAACAGTGTGAAATCTTAATATATCTTTCCCTACAAGGTGAATAGCTGAAGGCCAATATTTTTCAAATTTTTCTTTATCTGTATTATATCCGGCTACTGTAATATAATTCAATAAAGCATCATACCATACATATATCACATGGTTATTATCAAAAGGAACATTTATACCCCATTTCAAGCTCTTTTTTGTTCTAGTCACGCTTTGGTCTTTAAGACCGCTTTTAATAAAACTTATAATTTCGTTTTTTCTTACTTCCGGCTGAATACATTGAGGGTGTTTTTCAATATAAGATAATAATTGATCCTGATATTTTGATATTTTAAAGAAATAACTTTCTTCTTTTATTTTTTCAATTTTTCTTCCACAAGTAGGACAAGTTTTATCTGTCAACTGTGTTTCAGTCCAAAATGTTTCACAAGGAACACAATACCAACCTTCATATTCACTTTTATAAATATCACCCTTTTGGTATAATTTATTGAATATTTCTTGCACTACTTTAATATGTCTCTCTTCAGTTGTGCGTATAAACTCATCATATTTAATATTTAATAAAGGCCAGAGATTTTTGAATTTTAATACTACTTTATCTACTAGTTCCAGAGGGGTTAAATTTGCTTTTTCTGCTGAGCTAACAATCTTTTGGCCATGTTCGTCTGTTCCGGTAGAAAAAAGAACATTGTAGCCAGATAGTCTTTTGTATCGGGCTATAACATCTGCAGCTATAGTAGTGTAAGCATGTCCAATATGTGGTACATCATTCACATAATAGATAGGTGTGGTTATATAAAATGTTTTTTTAGATTTATTATTTTCTTTCATTATAATTCACCTTTCTTATTTGTATTATATTTTACGTATGGACTTGAGATAAATTGAAAAAACTAAAAACTTAAAGCGAAAAGCGTAAAACTATAATTCAAAATTTAAAACTTATTTTTACTCTTGAGAGTTAATATGCTTGAACCTAATATTTTTGCTAATTCTTTAGTTTCATTTAAAAGATATTCTATCTGGTTGTTATTTATTCTTTTTGCGTCTTTTAGTAAACCAAGCCAATATACACTTTCATTGGCAGATTTAAGAGAATAATTAAAATATTTAGTGAAATCTTTTTTAGAACTAGAAGCTTGAGCTTCAACGATATTTGCCCCGATAGATGTAGCTAATCTTAATAGCTGTTTAGAAATAATTTGAGCAGAGTTATCTCTTGGTAAATTATCTAAAAATTCTATCATTTTAATAGAATATTGATAGGCCCTATCTTTTAATTTAGTTTTATATTTTGAGTTTTTATTTTCCATTTTATCAGTCATACTTCCACATATAAACATTTTCTTAATTTTAAGTTTTGAGCTTTGGTTTTGCGCTTTTCGCTTTGCATTTTTCGCTATTTTTCATTTCTAATAATTTTTTATAAATTATATTTTTAGAAAGATTTAATTTTTCTTGAGCAATTTTTATTATATCTTTATTGGAATAACCCTGGTTGGTTAATTTTTTCAAATACTTTTCAATTACGGATTCATTCTTTAAAAAATCTACCTTATTGTTTTCTTTTTTTCTAATTCCTCCTTGAACAACTAAAGTAATTTCACCTTTTATCTCTCTAATATCAATTTCACTTATTGCCTCACTTAGTTTCCCTCTAATTATCTCTTCAAACTTCTTAGTCAATTCCCGAGCTATTATAATTTTTCTATCTCCCCATATATCAAACATATCTTTTAAAGCTCTTTTAAGCCTATGAGGAGTTTCGTAAAAAACAATAGTTCTTTCTTCATTTTCTATGCTCTTAAAATATTTCCTTCTCTCCTTAATTTTGCGAGGCAAAAAACCTTCAAAAACAAACTTACCGATAGGTAATCCTGATATTGCTAAAGCAGTTACCAAAGCTGAAACACCAGGAATGGGAATTATTTTGAGATTATTTTTTAAGGCTAAGTCTATTAATACATATCCTGGATCGGAAATTCCTGGCATACCAGCATCCGAAACCAGAGCAATATCCTGACCGCTTTTTATTTTTTCTATTAAATAAGGAGCTTTTTTAAATTTATTATATTCATAATAACTTGAAATTGGTGTCTTTATTTGATAGTAATTTAATAATTTTTTAGTATGCCTGGTGTCTTCAGCTGCAATTAAATTTACTTTATTTAAAATCTTTAAAGCCCTTAAGGTAATATCTTCTAAATTTCCAATAGGTGTTCCACAAATGTATAAAATTCCTTCGGAATTGTTTCTAATCAAATTGTTTATTTATCTCCAATTTTTTGATTAATATTAAGAAATATAGGATCTTCAACCTTTAATTCCTCTTTCCCTCCCTTTATTCCTTCTAATAATACCAGATTTGCATTTTCTCCTGGTTTAAAATGAATAAATTTAACAACTTTTGATTCAATACCATATTTTTTTAATATAACTATTAATTTTATCAATTTATTGCTCTTATAAATTAAATAAATTCTTCCTTTATTTTTTAATAAATAGTTACTTATGGAAATTAAATCCTCTAAATTACTTTTTATTTCATGACGCGCAATAGCTTTACTACTTAAAGGATTAATCTTTCCCTGTCCCATTGAAATATAGGGAGGATTACTTACTACTACATCAAATTGACCATTTTTAAAGAATTTTTTAATATTTTTAAAATCTTCTTGAATTATAGTGATACTATCTTGTAATTTATTTAATTCTACACTTCTTCTGGCCATATCCGCTAATTTTTTTTGTATCTCAATTCCATAAATAGATAATCCTTTTTTTTGGCTAAATAAAAGTAAAGGAATTATTCCTGAACCAGTGCCTAAATCGATAATATTTTCGTAATCTTTAATTTTAATAAATTTTGTTAATAAAACAGAATCTACTGAAAAACGATATGAATTTTTTGCCTGGATAATCTTTAATCCTTCTTCTTTCAGATCTTCTATTT
>JBGPSO010000019.1:0-14739 GCA_041490145.1 Atribacterota bacterium | reverse complement strand
TTTTATTTTAAAAGGGCTTATTACTGTAAAAGATATTGAGAAAGTTGAAAAATACCCTAATTCTTGCAAAGATATTGAAGGGAGACTTAGGGTGGGTGCAGCAGTAGGCATATCTCGAGATGCGTTGGAGAGGGTTAAAGCTTTAATTAATGCAAAAGTAGATGTTATAGTAGTTGATACTGCTCACGGACATTCTAGTAGGGTTATTGATGTTATAAAGGAGATAAAACGAACTTTTGATATAGAATTGGTGGGAGGCAATGTAGCAACTTTTGAAGGAGCAGAAAGTCTTATAAAAGCAGGGGTTGATGCTATAAAAGTTGGTATTGGACCAGGTTCTATCTGTACTACAAGAGTAGTTACTGGTGTAGGAGTGCCTCAAGTTTCAGCAATTCAAGAATGTAAAAGGGCAGCAAAAAAATACCATATTCCTCTAATTGCCGATGGAGGAGTAAAGTATTCAGGTGATATTACTAAAGCATTAGCGGTAGGTGCTGATTCTGTAATGATTGGAAGTCTATTTGCTGGAACACAAGAAAGCCCGGGAGAAGTAGTACTTTATAAAGGAAGGAGCTATAAGGAATACCGAGGGATGGGTTCGATTGGGGCAATGAAGAAAGGAAGCAAAGATCGGTATTTTCAGGAAGAAGTAGAAGAGAATAAGTTGGTTCCAGAAGGAATTGAAGGAAGAGTTTCTTACAAAGGACCACTTTCTGCTTATGTATTCCAACTATTAGGAGGAATACGTTCAGGTATGGGTTATTGTGGGGTGAGAAACATTAAAGAATTACAAGAAGAGACTAAATTTATTCAAATTACCTCTGCTAGTTTAAGAGAGAGTCATCCTCATGATGTAATTATTACTAAAGAAGCTCCCAATTATGGAATAGAATAATATTTGATAATACTTTAAAAATTAATAAAATAGGAAATATTGTAGTATAATCATTCTGATTTAAGGAGAAGAAGCTTTAGAAAATAATTTGGTGGTATAAAAAATATTAATTTTACGAAAAAAAATTGTAAAGAGAGGTTAATTTATGAAATTTATCAGATTTTTGATCAATGGTAAAGAAAAAAACGGGATAGTTATAGAAGAAGACCACACGGTTAGAGAAATAAAAGGAGATTTTTTTGATAAATACGAAATTTTAGAAAATCAATATTCTCTTTCAGAGATTAAATATTTACCTCCTTGTATGCCTTCTAAAATAATAGCGTTGGGATTGAATTATTTTGACCATGCAGAAGAATTTAAATTGAAGATTCCTGAGGAACCTTTAATATTTTTAAAACCTTCTACTGCGGTAATCGGGCATAAAGAGAATATTATTTATCCAAAAATGACTGAACGTTTAGATTACGAAGCAGAATTAGGAGTAATTATAAAAAATAAAGTTAAAAATATTAAACCAAAAGAGGTTTACGAAAATATATTAGGTTACACCTGTTTTAATGATGTAACGGCTAGAGATTTACAAAAAAAGGATGGACAATGGACTAGATCTAAATCATTTGATACATTTGCTCCTCTTGGTCCTTATATAGTTACTGATTTGGAACCTAATAATTTAGAAATAAAACTTCGGCAGAATGGTAAAGTAAAGCAACATTCCTCAACTAGTAAGATGATTTTTAAGATAGAAGAAATGATAAGTTTTATTTCTCAAATAATGACTCTGAATCCAGGAGATGTTATAGTTACTGGTACTCCCTCTGGAGTAGGTGAGCTCCAGGTAGGTGATGTAGTAGAAGTAGAGATTGAAGGTATTGGAACTTTAACCAATTATATTTCTTTATAATAAACCAAGAAAGTAAATTAGTATAGATTAAAAAGTGATTTAATAAATAACCAAGAAAAATAAATATCGAAGTAACATTTAATCAATAGGTAATTAAAAAATAATTTAAATAAAGGGGAGGCGATTAATTAAAATTATTTAACCAAAGATAGTTAAAAGTCAGAGTAGGTGATATGCGTTAAGTGTTAGAGAATGGGACGTTGTCTCTAAACGAAAGGCTTAAAGATTTATCAAGATATTTTTAGGCTTGCGGTATATCATCGCGTTCGCTGCTACGTCAAAAATTACTTTTATATAGATACTTCTTGATGTAGCAGAAAAAGTTTTATTTTTTTTCAGCTATATCAAGGAGGAAAAATTAAATGAAGATCTCATCTCGTGAAATTACTACCATGGGTCTTTTAATTGCACTAAGTATAATTTTAACCCGAGTAGCTAGTTTGCGTATTGCTATTGGAGGAGTAGAAGGGGTTAGGATAGGTTTAGGAAAATTACCTATAATTTTAGGAGGTATTGTATTTGGTCCTCTAGTAGGAGGGTTAATAGGAGCCTTTTCTGACTTATTGGGATATTTTATCAATCCTATAGGGGCTTATATGCCTCATTTTACTCTGACTTCTGCTTTAGGCGGAATAATTCCTGCGACTATCTTAATCTTAATGAAAAAGGATGAACCTAATGTTTTTGAGTTAGGAATAGCTATTGCTATAGGGCAGATAATAACTTCTATTTTGTTGGTATCTTACTTTTTACATATTTTATTTGGGCTTCCTTGGGCAGTATTAATACCACCTCGAATGGTGGCAGAACCTATCCATATATTTATCTATACTTATATAATTAATATGATTTTAAAGAGAAATATTTTAATCGTCAATTCTAAAAAGATTTAAATAATTAAGCTAATATTCTTTTTATGCAAAAAATATTAAAAGAAAGAGGAGAGGAGAGTATCTATAATAATTGAAAAACATAAAAGCAAAAAATATGAATCCCTCAAATAAAATTATGAGAGCAGCAATATTTTACGGTCCTCAACAGGTACGATTGGAAGAAGTTAGCGTTCCCAACATCGATTCTGACGAAGTCTTGGTAAAAATAAGAGCTGCTCTTACCTGCGGAACAGATCGAAAAATGTACCTGAGAGGGCATCATTTATTTAATCCACCTTTTGTATTTGGACATGAATTTTCCGGTGATATAATTAAAGTAGGGAAAAAAGTAAGGGATTTTGAACCAGGAATGAGAGTAACGGCTGCTAATTCTGCTCCTTGTAATCATTGCTTTTATTGCAAAAAAGGCGATTTTAATTTATGCGAAAATTTGTATATTCATTTAAGCGGAGCTTTTGCAGAATATATAAAAGTTCCTGCTGCTATTGTAGCTCAAAATTTATTTTCAATTCCAGAAAATGTAAGCTATAAAGAAGCAGCATGGTTAGAACCTCTTTCTTGTGTAGTTCATGGAATTGAGGAGTCTAATATTAATTTGGGTGATACGGTAGTTATAAATGGAGCTGGTCCGATAGGATTAATGTATTTACAATTAGCAAAGTTAAGAGGAGCTAAAGTGATTATTACTGACCAATTGGAAGAAAGACTCAAATTAGCCTCTAAGTTAGGAGCTTATAAGACTATCAATGTATCAAAAGTGAAAAATCCTGTAGAAGAAGTAAAAAAAATTACAGAAGGTGGAAGAGGTGCAGATGTAGTTATTGAAGCAGTAGGCTTACCTGAAGTTTGGGAGCAGTCTATTTCTATGGTTAGAAAAGGAGGGACGGTAAATCTTTTTGGGGGATGTGAAAGAGGAACCAAAATATCTATTGATACTAGTTTAATTCATTATTCTCAAATAAATATAAAGGGAGTTTTCCATTACACTCCTCAACAGGTTAAAAGAGCTTTCAATATAATCTGTAATAAGATAATTGGTATCGATTCATTAATTACTTACGAATTTCCCCTTAGTGAAATATCTACTGTGATAGAAATGATGTTGGCACATAAGGGTATTAAGATAGCTGTAATACCTTAAAGATGTATATGGTATATTTTATTAAAATAAGTAGTAGCGAGAGCTGGTTAGAAGGAAAGGAATAGGAGAAGATGAAGGCTTTAGTAAAATATGGAAAAGGACAAAATGATATTGAATTAAGAGATATTCCGGAACCGATCCCTCAGGAAAATGAAGTAAAAGTCAAAGTAAAGGCAACGGGAATTTGCGGGACTGATCTTTATGGTTATTCAGCTGTAAAACCTCCGGTGGTATTGGGACATGAAACTGCGGGAATTGTGGTAAAGGTCGGAAAAGAAGTGAAAGATATAAGAGTAGGAGACAAAGTCACTACTGAAACTACAGCTTATATTTGCGGTCAGTGCAAATTTTGCCAAAGTAAAAATTATAATTTATGTATTCACCGTAAAGGATTAGGCTCTGCTGTTAATGGGGCTTTCGCTGAATATTTTGTAATAAGAAAAGAAAGTATCCACCTAATTCCTCCTCATATTAATTTTATATCCGCTTCCCTTTTTGAGCCTTTATCCTGTGCTACTCATGCCGTTATGGAGCAGGCGAACTTATTAAAAGGAGAAACTACTTTAATATTAGGACCCGGACCTTTTGGATTGTTAACCGCTCAGGTAGCTCAGGCATTGGGAGCAAGAGTAATAATTGTAGGAATTAAGGGAGATGAGAAGAGACTTGCTCTAGCAAAAAATTTAGGGATTAGTTTAATTTTTAATATAGAAAAGAAGGATTTAGAAGATTATCTGTCGAATATAATTACAGAAAATGGTATTGACGTAATATTTGAATGTTCTGGCTCTATAACAGCAGTAAAATATGGATTAAAAATAATCAGGAAAGGGGGTAGATTTATTCAAGCAGGAATTGTTCACCAACCAATTAAACTTAGATTTGATAAAATATTATTTGATAAAGAGTTAACCATCATTGGTTCTCGTACTCAGAAGCCTTCATCCTGGGATAAAGCAATAAATTTAGTAAATAAGGGGGAGGTAAATTTAGGGAAATTGGTTAGTGATGTACTACCGTTAAGTAATTGGAAAGAAGGTTTTAAAAGAGCGAAAGAAAAAAATTCTATTAAAGTAGTCCTTCAGCCAAATATAAAAGAGTAGAGATAAGATAAATTAAAATATTTAAAAAACTATTAAATGGAAAGATTGCTTAGGTATACCAATTTTTTATAGTCTTTTCTATAGAAAATTTTACTAAAAAGATGTTATCAACGAAAGGGAAAAAACAAGAGGGGGAGTTTTAATTGAATAGAAAAGTTTTGCTGGTAATTGATATGCTTAACGATTTTATTAAAGAAGATGGGAAATTATATATAGGTGATAGTGGAGGAAAAATCATTTTACCTATTCAAAAGGAAATAGAGAACTTCAGGAAAGAAAAAAATCTTATATTCTATATATGTGACCACCATCGACCAGATGATAAAGAGTTTAATCTTTTCCCTCCCCACTGTATCTCCGGAACAAAGGGAGCAGAAATAATCAAGGAGTTGATGCCCTTTAAAAATGATTTTATAATTTATAAAAGAAGATTTAGTGGATTTTTTCAGACTGATTTAGATATTTCTTTAAGAGAAGAAGAGATTTTAGAATTAGAATTAGTAGGAGTATGCACCAATATCTGTGTTTTATATACTGCTGCGAGTGCCAGGATGTTAAATTATAAGGTTACAGTTTTGAAAGATGCGGTGGCTTCGTTTGATGAGCAAGCCCATAATTTTGCTTTGAAGCAAATGAAAGATATCCTTGGTGTGGAAATTAGATGATATGTTCTATTTGTCATTCCCACGAAAGTGGAAACTAAAAGCTTAATTGATATGGATTGGAGTTAAAAGTAGTGGCAAAAGAAAAATTAAAAGTAGGATTGGCTTTAGGAGGAGGTGGAGCTCGAGGTCTTGCTCATATTGGGGTATTAAAGGTTTTAAAAAGAGAAAATATTCCTATTGATTTAATTGTGGGCACTTCTATGGGAGCTATTATAGGGGCAGCTTACGCCTTAAAAAAAGACATCTCTACTCTAGAAAAAATTGCTGAGAAATATTCTAAAATTGGTATATTTAATATAAACTTATCTTTAAGTGAAAAAGAAAAGAAAGATAAGCCTTATTTTATTAAAAAAATGTCTGATTTTTTGAAAAAAGTTTATGCTTTTAATCTTGAACTCAGAAAAGGATACCTTAACGATGGAGAAGAGTTAAAGAAAATTATCAATGATTTAGTAGGTGATAAAGTTTTTGCCGATACTAAAATCCCTTTTGCTGCAGTAGCTGCTGATTTGATAAAGGGAGAAAAGGTAATTTTAAACCAAGGAAAATTGTTTAATGCTCTTTTAGCGAGTGCTTCTATACCAGGAATATTTCCTCCTATAATATTAGATGGGAAAATTTTAGTTGACGGTGGAATAGTTGATGTAGTGCCAATAGAAGCAGCACGGTCATTAGGGGCAAATTTTATTATTGCAGTTAATGTGAGCCAAACACTTAAAAAGAGGTTTGAATTTAGTAATGCGGTAGAGATTCTATTTCGGTCTGATTCTATTACCTCTAACGAATTAATAAAATTACAGTTATCTTCTGCTGACTTAGTGATTACTCCTAAAGTAGGACGTTTTCATTGGTCTAACTTTTCTAAACCTGAAAAATTTATTCGAGAAGGAGAAATTGCTGCTCAAAATATTCTTTCTGAATTAAAGAAAAAATTAAAGAGGGCAATACCTAGTTATTGGAAAAGATTATTTTACTAAAGTTTCTTTTCCTTTTTCAGGTAAGTTTCTGATTCGAGGTTTTTTGGTAATTCTTTTTTCTCTTGTTCTTCTTTTTTTATGGGGCTAGCTTCTTTTTTCTTTTCTGATTTGTAATTATTATTATTGTGATGATAGTCTGTACAATAAAATCCACTACCTTTTAAGATGAAATTGCCATTTTTACTTATTAATCTATAAACTTCGCCTCCACATTTTTTACAATTTTTAATTGGATTTTCGGTTATAGATTGGAATTTTTCAAAAGTATTTCCACATTCTTTACATTTATACTCATAGGTTGGCATAATTAAATTTCTCCTCTAAAATTTCTAACTTTATATTTTATATCAGTTTACATTTTTGTCAAGATTTTTCTTTCGCATTCCTACGGAAGTAGGAAGCAAAAATCTATCTGGTTATGTCATTCCGGTGTAAGAGGCTGTGTTGTAACTAACTCTATCGAGCAATAATTTTTTGTAAATTAAAAAAATTAAGATTTTTAAAGTTAATATATAAATAAAAAATATATTTATTCCTATTTTAACTCATATGACCTTATTTTGCTTGAAATAAGAGAGCATTGTCCCCTTAACAGGCATTTAATTCTTTAACTAAAGCTGGTACTCCCAGGAGGGTGATCATCCGGACAAGATTAAAGCAAGTAGCCAGGATAGAGGCTTCAGCCTTTACTCCTTTTAGGCCTCTTAGGAGGAATGAGTCAACTTTTAGATTGTGCTTTATGTGTCCGAAGGGAAGTTCGACTTTCTGTTTTCTAAGTTTGTAAATCTCTGGGGACTCTTCGTATTGAGTCTCTAACCTTTGCCTGATCTCTTCCTTGAGGAGACGACTTATGGTTCTTCCGGTAGGAGATGTGGTACAAATACCATAATGGGGACAGGCAAGACAGATTTTCTTATCGGTAATTTTATAGACTTTATTATTATTTTTGTTCAGGCGATAGGGAGTTAGCTTCTGTCCCTGGGGGCAGAGGTAATAATCATCCTGGTAAGTAAAGTGTTCTTTGATAAATAAAGAGGGCTTTTTTCTCAAGGCCTGTCTTTGAGAAGGGACAATGACCTTTATTCCTTGGTTAGCTATTTTCTCTAACTGATTGGTTGAGGCATAACCACAATCAGCTACTGCAATCTGGCATTTAGCATCTAAAGTCTGGTTAGCCTGCTCGATCTGGAAGGCAAATTGATTGAGGTCATTGGTCTCCCTTACCACATCCGCAGATAAGATGAGACCTTCCTTTTCATCGACTACACTCTGGAAGTTAAAACCGGCATGGAAGTTCCGTCCCTTTTTTATGCGGATACATTCAGGATCGGTGGTATTTAAGGATTCCTCTTCTTGGAGTTCCTTTAGAATGTTTTTCACTTTGGATTGGAGAATCTTTTGATCTTCTAAGGCTTTATCCATGGTAACCAAAGAATTCAGTCCTGGTTCGGTTTCATCAATCATATCGCATTTATTAAGGATATCCTGGATGTTCTTATCAATATGTTTTAAGGCCTGTTGAGCCCTTTTCTTGGTCCAGGTATTTCCGATAGAGGCATTGGCTCTTATCTTGCTACCATCTAAAAATAGGGTATTACCTTCGATAAGGTTGAGTTGGATACAGATTCTAGCACATTGTTTTAGGACTTTGGCTAAAGCTGAGCGGTTTTTCCTCCTGAATTCGGCGATGGTCTTATGGTCTGGTTTTAATCCGGAGGTAAGCCAGATAAAGGAGAGGTTATGATGACAGGCCCTCTCTAATTTACGGGAACTGCGGATACCATAGGAGTATCCGTAGACTAAGAGTTTTAACATAGCATGAGGATGGTATTCGGAATTACCTACTTTATTAGGATCAAGGGTAATCCCTAAGGTCTTAAAATCAAGTGCCTCTATGAAGGCATCATAGGCTCTGACCGGATCATCAGGGGCTACATAGTCTTCCATACTTTCCGGGAAGAGATTTATTTGGTTACGATTACCATAACGATAAGCCATAATAGATTTTCCTTTCTGGGATGATTATTATGATGATATTATAGCATAAAATCAGTTGAAAGTCTTGTAAAATAAGGGTTTTATTTGTTTTTTATTGATATTTTTTAATTCGTTAATTGTACGCGAACGAGGTAATTGTGACACAGCCTCGTAAACGGGAATCTATTTTCTTTAGGTTATCACTAAAAAGCAATCTTTTATTTTCTTAATTAGTAGAAAAAAAGAAAAGATTGTAGATGAGGGGTAGAAAAATTAATAAAAATGTTTTATTATAAAAGAGGGTTTTTTAAAACTATAGCGAATAAAAACATAAATATTATCTAAAAAGCATTTTCATCCTTATTTAAAAGATCTTTGCTTTAAATTTTTATTTTACGAATATTATTGAATTTAATAAAATAAATTGTAAAGGAGAAAAAACTATGAGTAAGAGATTAATAATTTTTAGTGTGACCTTACTTTTAATGTTTATTTTTTTATTTAATGTTGCCTATGGGAATCCTTTGTTAGAGGTAATTCCTGAAAAAGTGATTGCAATTTTAGAACTAAAAGATGCAGAGTTAATAGAAAGTCTGTCTGAATTAGATTTAGCAGGTTTTTTACCTAAAGGGAAAGAGGAGAGCGAAATACAAGATTATAAAATAACCAGAGAAGAAATAAAAGAAGAATTGGGATTTGATGTCTTAGACCCGTTATTCTTGGAGAACATCTTTTCTGGAGGCGCAATCCTCTCTTGTTTAGATGTTTCTGTGGGGGGAGTACCTGAAGTATTACTTGCTCTATCTCCTTCTGATAGTCGTGCTTTTACTAAATTTATAGGAGCTATTGAAGCGAAAAACAATTTAGAAGAAGAAATATTGACTTATAAAGACATTGACATAATAAATATAATTCTCCCTGAAGATGCAGATTTAGAACCCCTAAAGTCCATTTCTTACGCTTTTTTAGGGGATATCTTGGTGATTGGGGGGAATTTGTCACCGGTTAAAAAAGCTATAGAAGTGTTTCAGGGAGAGAGTAATTCCCTTCTTGAAAATTCAGAGTATGAAGAACAAAAAGTTGAGACTGGTAAAAAAGTAGAATCTTCAAGTTTCTTTTTCTGTTTGTTTGGTCAAGAATTCTACCACGTTTTAGATGAATTAATTGAAGTGGTTGAAGAAGAAGAATTAGCCAAAACTTTAAAGGATTCTCGGGATTCTTTAGAGGGTATGGGCACTATAAGCATGGTGGGGGGTTATCAAGAGAAACAGTTTAAAGCGTATATGATTGCTCAAATAGCGGAGAAATATTTTGATGTACTTAAGGAAGCAGATATAAGCAAGGTACAGTCACTCTCTATGTTCCCAAAAAATACATTCTTCTATGTTGGTGGTGTATTGCCTCTTACCTGGGAAGAGACAAAGAAAGATTACATAAGTGAGGATCTTCAACTTGATTTAGAAAGAAATGTTAAACAAGTTCAGGAAAAAAGTGGAGTGGATATCGAAAAAGCTATTTATTCCTGGCCGGCAAAAGAATTTAGTTTAGGGCTTTTTGATACTTCCGCAATGTTTCCCAAGTTAGGGTTAATAGTTGGATATACTTCGGAAGATAAACTTACTCAAGACTTCTATCCTGTATTAGAAAACTTTGCTCCTATGATGGGTGGGACATTAGTAGATAATCAATATGAGGGAATAAATTACAAAAGTCTACCTAACCCAATGTTTCCCCTGGGATATGGAATTGTAGGGGATAGGTTTGTTTTATCCAGCGGAATAAATGATATTATAGATAGTCAAGGAGGAGATATGGCTACTTTGGATAAACTGGAAGCTATAAAATATATGCTTTCTTTTCCTAAGGTTTTTTCTCTATTGTATATAGATATGAACTCTGTTAGTGAAATTGTAGGAAAATTTATGCAAATAGCAGCACAAGAGATACCGGAAGGAGCAGAAGATACCGAAGGAGCAAAGAGAAAAGAATCTTTAGATGCTACATTAGAAGGTTTAAACAGTCTTAAAAATATTTTATTCTGGGCAGGGCTGGAAGAAGATCATACTTATGCCTGGTTTGAAATTAATTATAAATAGGAAAGCAGAAAAAGAGAATAAAAAATCTCGCAGAGAGAAATATCTTTTAGATTCTTTTTAAAAATGTGCAGACAAACTCTCTAAAATAGAGAACTATCTCCTGAAGGAAGACATACGGATAAGATTAGAGAGAGATTACAAATAATTTTATTCTAAGGACGGAAAATAATAATGATGAAGGCTATTGGTATAGTAGGCTATAAAAAAAGTGGTAAAACTACCTTACTTTTAAAATTAGCTGAAGAATTAACCAATAAGGGTTATCAGGTAGCTGCCATTAAGCATATATCTGAAGATATTGATGACGAGGCTGATTCAGATACTACCAAATATAAAAAATATCTCTCCCAAGTTGCCGCAATTAGTACCAAAGAGTTAGTTATTCATTGGAAAGGAAAAAGTAATTTAGAAGAGATATTAAAATTTTTAGATGCAGATATAATTTTAATAGAGGGTTTTAAGAATGAAAAGACTTTTCCTAAGATTGTATGTTTAAGAAAAGAAAGTGAAAAAACTGAACTATTTGACGGATTACAACTATGTACTGCGGCTATTTTTTCTCCGAATATAAATTGCAACTTTTCTACTTTTAATATTTTAAAAATTGAAGACATCAAAAAGATGACTGATCTAGTGATTGAGAAATCTTTTAAGTTACCTAATTTAAACTGCGGTGCTTGTGGATATCAGGACTGTTTTGGGTTAGCTCAAGAAATTGTTAAGGGAAATAGAACGATAGATGATTGTCCTTCTTTAGAACCTTCAACTTTAGTGAAGGTAAATGGAAAGATAATCTATATGAACTCTTTTATAGCTAAAATAGTAAAAAATACTATTATCGGGCTTCTCTCTACCCTAAAAGGTTTTACCAAAGGGGATATAGAGATAAAAATAAAACAGAAATTAAAATAGTATCAAGTATATAGTATATAGTATGTAGCGAAAAACGAAAAACGCAAAATGTAAAGCCATAATTTAAAATTCAAAATTAAAAAAATTTGCAACTTGTAACTTTCTATATACTATACGCTATATGCTATAATTTTTCGGAGGTGGTTTTGTAATGTCGGTAGTTTTGACTAAACCCAAATCAAATAATAAAGAAAAGGCTAAAGAAGAGAAAATATATGATGTGATTATAATTGGAGGAGGTGCTGCTGGTTTAACTGCAGGGATCTATCTTGCTCGAGCTCGAATGGATACTTTATTAATTGAAAAGATGAGTCCTGGCGGGCAAGCAATCCTTACTGAGATTATTGAAAATTATCCAGGCTTCCCTCACGGTATAGCAGGACCAGAATTGATGCAAAAGATAGAAGAACAAGCTGTGCGATTCGGTCTAAAGATAGAATACGGTGAAGTGATAAAAGTAGAAATAAAAGAAGAAAAGCAAGATAAGATAAAAATAGTAAAAACCGATAATCAAGAATATAAGACTCTGGCAATTATTGTGGCTTCTGGAGCAGAAGCCAGAAAATTAGGAGTACCAGGAGAAGAAAAGTTAAGAGGAAGAGGAATTTCTTATTGTGCTACCTGTGATGCCCCTTTTTTTCAAAACCAGAAGGTTGTAGTGGTTGGAGGAGGAGATATCGCCATTGAAGAGTCTTTATATTTAACCAAATTTGCCCGAGAAATAACCATCATCCATCGCCGAGATAGATTGAGAGCTACCAAGATATTACAGGAAAGAATTTTTTCTAATAAGAAGATAAATTTTGCCTGGGATTCAATAGTGATAAAGATATTGGGTCAGGAAAAAGTAGAAGGTGTGTTAATTAAAAATATTAAAACAGGACAGGAAAGAGGAATTTCCAGTCAGGGTGTTTTTATGTTTGTAGGGAATTTACCCAATACTAAATTTTTAGAAGGGGTAATAAAATTAGATGATAGAGGTTATATTGTAACTGATGATAATATGATGAGTTCACATGAAGGCATTTATGCCTGTGGAGATGTGCGAAAAAAAATCTTAAGACAGGTAGTTACTGCCTGTGGAGAAGGAGCTACCGCGGCCTTTGCTACTGAAAAGTATATTGAAGAGTTAAAAGGAGTTTCTTATAAATAAGAGAGAAGAAAGGATAAAATAGAAGAATGGAATTAGGATTATCCTCATTTTTATTTGAAGATTGTAGATTAGAATCAAAATTACCTCTGCTTAAAGAAGCAGGAATAAAATATATTGAAGTAAAACCAAAAGAAGGACACTTTGATTTTCAAGATCCAAAATATCTCGATGAAATGGCGAAAGAGTTTAAAAGGTATGGAATAAAAGCGAAATCAATGCATATGCCGACCAATGGTGTAGATATTTCCTTAATTGAGGAATATGATCGGGTATGGTCTATCCGAGAAGTAGAAAAAACAGTTCTTGCCCTACTAAGATTGGAAGGAGAAATAATAGTAATTCATCCGGGAAGTGCAATAGAAGATGAAAAAATGAGGAAGAAACGTCGAGAAAAGAGTGAGCAAAGCTTAGAGGAGATATTAGAGTTTTGTGAACACTGGGGAATTAAGATTGCCCTGGAAAATACTTTACCCGGTAAAACTGGTGATAGTATACTTGAGATTTTAGAGATAGTAAGGAAGTTTAATTCTAAAAATTTAGGAGTTTGTTTAGATACCGGTCATGGTCATATAACTTCATCTCTTTATGGACATAATGATGTACCTGCGTGTCTTAATGATATAAGTAATTATTTATATCATTTACATATCCACGATAATTTCGGGAAAAGCGATGACCATTATTTACCCTTTGAGGGAAGTATAGATTGGGAAAGATTTGTAAAAAACTTAAAAGAGATTGATTATAAAGGAGTATTTATGTTTGAATTAAGAAATACAGGAAATACTGCAGAAATGCTCCAAAGAGTTAAAGATATATATCTAAAATTATATCAGTGGGATAAAAATGACTGAAAAAAAAGGGAATCTTTATTGGTTACGAAGAACATTACCTGACCAAAGGGTTTTAGATCGAATGGATGCATTATTAGAAGGTCTAAATTTACATACAGTTTGCGATAGTGCCTTATGCCCTAATCGAGGCGAGTGTTTTAAAAAAGGAACGGCTACCTTTATAATTTTAGGGAACATCTGTACACGAAACTGTGGGTTTTGTGCAGTAAAAAAAGGAAAACCTCTCCCCTTAGATCCAGAAGAGCCTTATCATATTGCCCAAGCTGCCAGACATTTACAGCTTAAACATATTGTAGTTACTTCCGTAACTAGAGATGACCTCCCGGATGGTGGGGCAGAACACTTTGCAGAGACTATTATAGAAATTAAGAAACAACTCCCTAAAAGCACAATAGAGGTATTAGTACCTGATTTTAAAGGTTCCTGGGAGGCTCTTCAAAGAGTAATAGATGCTCAACCAGAAGTTATAAATCATAATATCGAAACAGTTAATCGTTTATATAGACTAGTTAGACCCAAGGCTGTTTATAAGCGTTCCTTGGAATTATTAAGACAGGTTAAAATTCGAGATAAGAATATTATTTCTAAATCAGGGATTATGGTAGGCTTAGGAGAAGAAGAGGAAGAGATTATCCAGGCAATGAAAGATTTAAGGGAGGTGGATGGTGATATTTTAACTATAGGTCAGTATTTAAGGCCTTCTCCTCTTCATTTAAGGGTACAGAATTATATTCATCCAGATAAGTTTGAAGAATATCAGAAGATAGGAATATCTTTAGGCTTTAAATACGTGGCTTCTGCTCCTTTAGTACGCAGTTCTTATTATGCTGGGGAAATTTTAAAAGACATATTAATTAAATATAAAAATTTATAGTTAATTTCTTTGATATATTTAAGTATATCTGATAAAATTAAAATCAATAATTGGATATGTTGTAAAAATTGATCAAGAATAAGGAGGACAGCTTTTCATGACCAAGTATGATATAAATAAGGTAAGAAATATTGCTTTGGTAGGACACGGCGATTCTGGTAAAACTTCACTTGCTGAGGCTATGCTTTATGATTCAGGAATGATTACCAGATTAGGAAATATCGGGCAAGGTAATACTACTACTGATTATGATCCTAGAGAAATAAAAAAGGGAATAACTATCAATTCATCT
>JBGPSO010000018.1:0-14781 GCA_041490145.1 Atribacterota bacterium | reverse complement strand
TTTTCCTTTTCTTTGGAAATAGATGTTTTTAAATCAGTAACCTCTGTAGGTATCTTCTTATTAATAAAATATTGCTGTCCAATCCCTAAAAGAGTAGAAACTAACCAATATAAAGTTAATCCGGAAGGAAGATTAAAACTCATATAGGCAATTAGCAGAGGCATCATAATGGTCATCATCTTTTGGGTCTGTTCCGCAGATCCCCCTTCTTTACCGGGTGTAGTTGGAGGAGCGGTAGTCATCTTCTGCTGATAATACATTGAGGCTCCTATTAAAAAAGGCATGATGCCAAGGTATTGTATTCCGAAAATTCCTTTATCCCCTAATTGTATTCCGAAAATTACTTTATCCCTTAGACGAATTAATTGCTCAGGAGCAGCTAATCCTCCAATATTTTCCCCCGTAAGAAGGCCCTTCACTATTTCTGGAACTTGATTATGTATCCATAAAAAACCTCCAACTATGTCACCAGTTAATTTATCCTTATAATCAAATACTCTTAACACCTGGAAAAGCAAAATCAATATAGGCATTTGAATTAACAAAGGTAGACAGCCACCCATAGGATTAACTTTGTGTTCTTTATACAACTTCATTAATTCTTGATTTAATTTCTCTTTGTTATTTTTATATCTTTCTTGTACCTCTTTCATTAAAGGTTGGATCTTCTGCATCTCTCTCATCGAGACCATTTGCTTTTGCATTAAGGGGTATAAGATTAATCGGATAAGAATGGTCATTAATATAATAGAAACCCCATAATTATGAGTAAAACCGTAGGAAAATTTTAATATTTCGTCGAAGAATTTGACCAAAGAACCCCATAAACTTCCCAAATATTTTTCTCCTTTTTTTATTATTAATTAATTTTTATTATATTATGGTACTAAATATTCTTTTTTGGTATAACTAACTTCTGAAGAAATGGGAAGGGGATCATATCCGCCTGGATTAAATGGGTGACAACGTGATATTCTCGATATAGAAAGCCGCAATCCCTTTGAAATTCCATACCCCTTTAAAGCCTGAATAGTATATTCGGAACAGCTAGGATAAAACCTACAAGTGGCTGGCTTTAATGGGGAAATATACTTTTGATACACCGTTATTAAAAAAATAATTATTTTATTCATAAAGTCTTTAATAAAGTTCTATTTGCTTTTTTATAGAAATATAATTTCTCTTTTCTTCTCCTAAATCTAAAGGTCTAATTTGTCACTTTTTTTATAAAAGTAATTTTCGCTTATAAAAAAGCCTTCTAATTCGTTAGATATATTAAAATAATTTGATTTCGCAATACTATTCTTAGCCAGAATAATTATATCATATCCTGAAAATAATTTTCTGTTTTCCTGTCTATATGCTTCTTTCAGCCATCTTTTTATTTTATTCCTAACTACAGCTATTCCGATCTCTTTTTTTACTATTACTCCCAGTCTATTAAACTTATAATCATTTTTTAAGATAAATATTATAAAATTTTTACTTTCGGTCTTTTTTCCTTCTGAAAAAACTCTTTTAAATTCGATATTTTTTGATAATTTTCTTTTTATCAAAATTCCTCTTTTGCTTATAAAGTTTATTATCCAGATACTGTAAGGTGTTTACGTTCTTTTAAACGCCTTCTTTTTAATACCAACCGACCAGCTTTAGTGCTCATTCTTTTACGAAATCCATGAACTTTCAGTTTTTTTCTTGTGTTTGGTTGATAAGTCCGCTTCATTTAACCTTTTCTCCCTTTTATATTAAATTATAGATCTCAAAATTTAATAAAAATTATATCTTTAATCTACTTCAAATGTCAAGCTTCTGAAGAAATATCGAGAAATCTTATTTTTAAGCTTTAAGGAACACTTAAAACCACAGAATATTTTAAAATTTTTTCTGCCATCATCCTTTTAATCTTTAATAAAATACAAAGTTAGAGTAAAATTTAGTAGAGTGTTTCTTGGGGAAAGTTGAATTAAAAAAGAAAAAGGTGTAAACTTACCTAAAAACAGATAATATTTTTTCACCAAAGAAAACTACCCCCCAAGAGCCGAAACTAACCAATACAAAAATATCTTTGCTTAATAAAAAATTTTTTGTTATTATAAGTAAAAATTAGAGATATTTTGACTAACTTTTCCACAGGTGTTAATAAACTGTTAATATCTTTACTAAAGCCTTTATATTCAGTTATTTTATATTCTATAAATAAAATATTAAAATTTGTTTTTTCAGGGAAAATATTAAAATCTAACGGAAAAACTATTTTATGGTTTTCCACAGCCATCTGTTAACTTTGGGGAAAAGTCATAAAAACCTTATAATTTAAAGATTAGCATAAATAATTTTTATTTTAATAACCCTTTTTTAATCTATAAAAATATTATAATTTAGTTTAAATAAAAATATTTAATGGCTTATAGGATGGAAAAATAAATGGATTTAATAGAAATGAATGAATTGTGGAGTAAAATTTTAGAAATAATAAAAGATGAACTAGGCCCCCAATCTTATAACAGCTGGTTTATTAATACAAAAATTGTTAAATTTAAAGGCCAAGAGTTAACTATTTCTGTCCCCAGCGACTTTTGTAAAGATTGGTTAGAAAAACATTATATAGAGTTTATCAAAGATATATTAAAGAGAACCATCAACGTAGATGATAATTTAAAAATAGAGTTCAAAATAGATCATCAAGATATTTTTCCATCAACACCATCAATGCCATCAATGCCATCAACACCAAAAAAGGAAACAAAAAAAGTAGAGGCTTCGTTAAAAAATAATGAAATTATTCTAAAATCAAAATATACTTTTGATAATTTTGTGGTTGGAAATAGCAACAGATTTGCCCACGCTGCTTGCCTTGCGGTAGCTCAATCTCCGGCAAAATCTTATAATCCATTATTTGTATATGGTGGAGTGGGTTTAGGAAAAACCCATTTAATGCGAGCTATTGGTAATTATATAATCCAATATAACAATCAGAGTGAGGTTAATATTTTATATATATCTTCTGAAAAGTTTACCAACGAATTAATTAATTCTATCCGGGATGATCGTACGGTCGCTTTTCGTGATAAATACCGGAATGTAGATTTATTATTAATTGATGACATACAGTTTTTAGCTGGAAAAGAAAGGACTCAAGAAGAATTTTTTCATACTTTTAATACTTTATATGACTCTAATAAACAGATAGTAATCACTAGTGATCGACCGCCACAAGAGATCCCCACTTTAGAAGATCGTTTAATCTCCCGATTTGAATGTGGGTTAATAACTGATATTCAACCTCCGGACTTAGAGACACGTATTGCCATTCTAAGGAAAAAAGCCCAAACAGAAAATTTAAATATTCCCGATGAGGTGATTAATTTTATTGCTGAAAAGATTCCTTCTAATATAAGACAATTAGAAGGTGCTTTAAATAAATTAATTGCGTTTTCTACTCTAACTAAAAATAATTTATCCGCCTCTTTAGCTCAAGATATATTAAAAGACATCATTCCTTTAGAAAACAAAGTTATCTCTATTAATCAAATTCAAAAAGCAATTTCTGATTATTTTAATATTAAACTCAGCGCTTTATTATCTAAAAAAAGAACTAAAGATATTGTTACGGCCAGACAGATTGCTATTTATCTCTCTCGGGAATTAACCGAACTATCTCTGCCGGCAATCGGGGGAGCCTTTGGGGGGAAAGATCACACTACTATTCTTCATTCTTATAATAAAATAAAAAATAAAATTGAAAAAGATAAAGGACTAAAATCTACTATAGATAATTTGTCTTTGAAAATTAAAAATAGTTGATTGTTAATAACTCTATTAATAACTTCTGGATAAGTTTTAGTAATTAAATATTTTTTTAAAACACAAAATAAAAAATGGGGAATATGTTAATATTTATAAAAATTATCCCTGAATTTATCCCCAAGGTGTATATAATAAAATAGAAGACTTTCTTTTTCTTTCCCCAGTTTTAACAGTATCTATTACTAATAATACTACTTATTTATATAATTATTTAAAATAGAAGGAGATAAAAAATATGAAAGTTGTTTGTTCTCAAGAAAGTTTATTACACGGAATTCAAATTGTACAAAAAGGAATATCAAATAGAATTGGATTACCTATTTATAATGGAATACTTTTTGAAGCAAGTAATGATAATATAGTACATTTATTTGCTACCGATTTAGAAATAGGAATAGATTGTTATATACCAGCTCAGGTGATAGAGACTGGTTCTACAGTAATTCCCAATAAAATAATAAGCGAACTAATCAGAAAATTTCCAGAGGGAAAAATAGAGATAGAGTGTGCAGATAATAATATTACTACTATTAAAGAAAATAATTCAAATTATAAGATTCTAGGTTTTTCTGCTGAGGAATTTTCTAATTTTCCGGAAATAAAAACGAGAATTAAAATTAAATTAACCCAAAAAATATTTAAAGAAGCTATACAACAGGTAATATTTGCAGCCTCTAAAGATGAAAATAGAACCTTTTTAAATGGAGCCTTATTAAAAATAATAGGTAATAAAATGGAAATAGTTACCACTGATAGTCATAGGTTATCTCTTAAAAATATTCCGGTATTAAATATAGAAAAATCTTCCACGGATGAACTGGAAGTTATTATACCTTCCCGTGCTCTTTTAGAATTATCTAAGCTTCTTTTAGATGACGAAGATGTATTTATAGAGATTAAAATTAGTGAAAAACAGATAATGTTTATTTTATTTCCTGATAGTCAGAAAAATTGTATCAGAATATTCTCTCGATTAATAGAAGGTCAATTTCCAAATTATCACCAGATTATTCCAGATTCCTTTAAAACAGAAATAAAAATTGATACTAATGATTTTAGAGATAAAATGGAAAGAATCTCTCTCTTTGTAAGGGAAGATTTAAATACAGTAAGGATAGAAGCTACCAATAAAGAAGATACCGAAAAGATAGAAAAATGTGAAATAATTTTAAAAGCAGAAAGCCCAACTGTAGGAGAAGCCTTTGAAAAGATATCCTGTCTAAAAGAGGGGGAAGATATTATTATAACTTTTAATTCTGACTATATTTTAGATGTTTTAAAGATAATAAAAACTAACCATACTATAATAAAATTAAACGATCCCTTAAACCCAGTAATTATTACTCCAGAAGAAGATAAAGACTATACTTATATTTTAATGCCGGTAAGAACAGATTAAGAAAGAGAAATAGATTAGTTAACAAATAATTAGTATTTATTATTAGAAGTTATATTTTAACGAAAGGAAAATATTTGTATTTAAAAACACTAAGATTGAACAATTATAGGAATTTTCTAAAATTATCTATAAATTTTACTCCCAATCTTAATATTTTTATTGGAGATAATGCTCAAGGGAAGACTAATCTTTTAGAGGCATTAAATTTAATAATTAGAGGGAATTCTTATAGAACAAAAAATGATCAAGAATTAATAAATTGGAGCAATAAAAGCACTTACCTATACGGAGAGATTAATAAAGACGAAGAAAATTTTCAGATAAATTTATCTTTAGAAAAAAAGCCAGAAAATTTCAATAAATTTAAACTAATTAAAATTATAAAAATAAACCAAAATATCCAAAGGAAGTCTATTTTAAATAAAGAATTCAAAGGAGTTGTATTTTCTCCCGAACACTTACAGATAATAAAAGGAGCTCCTTCTACAAGAAGAAAATTTTTAAATGAACAGATATCTCAAATTTATCCCTTATATTACAGGTATCTTTCGGATTATTATAGAATTTTAGGACAGCGCAATAATATATTAAAGAAAGAAATTAATCAAAGAGGGTTGAGAGAAAGACTTCTTCTCTGGGATCCTCAGCTTATAGAGAAGGGATCTTTTTTAATTTTAACTAGAATTAGATTTTTAAAAAAAATAAATTATCTTGCTGATAAATTTCACCAAAAAATTACTAAAGGAAAAGAAAATTTAAAGATAATCTACCAGAGCAATATATTAAAAGACCAGCAAGAAAATATTTCTTTTATAAGCAAGGCATTCGAAGATAAAATAAAGGAACATAAAGAGAAAGAAATAAAATATAAAATCAGTTTATTTGGTCCCCACCGGGATGATTTTTTAGTATGCATTAATGAATTTAATATCGCCTCTTATGGTTCACAAGGCCAACAACGAACTTCTGTTCTTTCTTTAAAATTAGCAGAGTTAGAATTAATCAAAGAAAGAGAAGGGGTCTATCCTATATTTTTATTAGATGATGTTATGTCAGAATTAGACGAAGAGAGAAGACATTTCTTATTAGAATTAATTATTGATAAAAAGGTCCAGACTTTTATTACTAGTATAAGTTTAGATTATTTTAATAGTAATATTAAAGAGAAAAGTAAGATATCTAAAATAGAAGGGGGGAAGATATTTGCTTTATGAAAAATAAAAATACAATCCCTCTTAAAGAAGCCTTAGAAGATTTTTTTAAAGAGAAAAAATGGGGAACCAAGATAAAAGGATATCAGATAATCAGTCATTGGGGAGATCTTGTAGCGAGGGAAGTTGCTCAAAATTCCCAACCCATTAAAATACAAAATCAGTGTCTTTTTTTAAGCGTAAAAAGTAACGTTTGGGCCAATGAATTAAATTTAAGAAAAGGGGAGATTATTCAAAAAATTAATCTTAAAGCAGAGGAAGAAATAATCTCTAACATCTTATTTAAAGTTCAGCCTTCCCAATTTTAATTTTGAGACTACAACGCCACAGGCTAATTACAAGAATTATTTAATTTATTTGATTTTATTAACATTAAAGATTATTTGTTTTATTACCCACTTTTTTAAATCTGGTTTTCTCCCCTCCAATTTATTATATCTATTATTTTATTGTGTTTCAGACTGGTGCTTTATCCTCCGTAGGCGGTCACAAAATTTTGACAAAAGCTCTATAATATAGTAATATTAGTTAGGTTTTTAAAATAACTGAAAGGTTTTTTACCACAAATTATAGAATAAAAAACAAAAACCGTGGCGGCAAGCTGCGGTTTCATTTTGAATGAGGTAGAAGAGATTGAAAAAAAGTAAAAATATGACCAATAATCAAGATAATCAATATACAGCCAAACAGATACAGGTTTTAGAAGGATTAGAAGCAGTAAGAAAAAGACCAAGTATGTATATTGGGAATACCTCAAGCCGAGGGTTACATCATCTATTATACGAAGTGGTAGATAATAGTATTGATGAAGCCATGGGTGGTTTCTGTAAAAAGATAGAAGTAGCTATTCATCCTGATAATAGTGTTACTGTATCTGACGATGGTCGAGGGATCCCGGTAGATATCCATGAAGCAACCGGACAACCAGCAGTAACTATAGTCTTAACTAAATTACATGCCGGAGGCAAATTTGGTGGAGGTGGTTACCGAGTTGCTGGAGGGCTGCACGGCGTGGGAGTCTCTGTAGTCAATGCCTTATCTGAGCGATTAGAGGTAGAAGTAAGCAGAGATTCAAGGATATTTTCTCAAAAATTTGAAAAAGGGAAGCCGGTATCTGATTTAAGAAAGTTCGGGAAATCTACCCAAACAGGGACTAAAATAACTTTTAAGCCCGATCCAGAAATATTTGAAGATATAAACTTCAGTTTTGATATCATTGCTCATTGGTTAAGAGAGATAGCTTTTTTAAATGCGGGAGTAAAAGTTGATTTAAAAGATGAAAGAGAGGCAAATAAAGAAGTTTCCTATCAATATAATGGAGGAATAGTTGAATTTGTACAATATTTAAATAAAAATAAAGATGTTTTATTTAAAACTCCTATTTATATTTATGGGAAAAAAGATGATATAGAGGTGGAAATAGCCCTACAATATAACGATGCCTACCTAGAAAACATTCTTTCCTTTGCCAATAATATAAATACCGAAGAAGGCGGAAGCCATTTAGCAGGATTTAAAGCAGCTATAACCAGAGTAGTAAATGATTATGCCCGAAGTAGCATAGTATCTAATTTTAAGAAATTTACTTTAAAAGATGATGAGGACAATCTGTCCGGAAGTGATGTTAGAGAAGGATTAACTGCAGTAGTAAGTGTAAAACTAATGAATCCCCAGTTTGAAGGACAGACTAAGACTAAATTAGGGAACAGTGAAGTAAGAGGAGTGGTCTCCTCTATTGCAACTGAAAGTTTGAATAGTTTCTTTAATGAGAATCCTGAGATTACCAAAAAGATATTATCTAAGTCTATTTCTGCTTTACAGGCAAGAGAAGCCGCTCGAAAAGCAAGGAATTTAATTAGACAAAAAAATGGCTTAAACCTAAGCAGCACCCTTCCTGGGAAATTAGCCGATTGTTCCGAAAAAGATCCTCATTACCGAGAGATTTTCTTAGTGGAGGGTGATTCTGCCGGAGGATCAGCAAAACAGGGTAGAGATAGGAAATTCCAAGCCATTATGCCTTTAAGGGGCAAGATTTTAAATGTGGAGAAGTCACGTTTGCATAAAATATTAGACAATAATGAAATACGATCCATTATTACTGCTTTAGGAGTAAATATTGGGGAGGACCTGGATATAGAAAAACTGAGATATTATAAAGTTATCATAATGACTGATGCAGATGTTGATGGTGCTCATATAAAAACTTTACTTTTAACTTTCTTTTTTAGATATATGAAGCCTTTAATTGAAAGAGGGAATATTTATGTTGCTCAACCTCCTCTTTACAAAGTGGAACACAATAAGAATAGTTATTACTTCTTTAATGAGCAAGAATTAAACGCTAAATTAAAGGAAATTGAAAGTAATCCTAAAATTCAGAGATATAAAGGTCTGGGAGAAATGAACCCAGTACAACTCTGGGAGACTACTATGAATCCAGAAAATAGGATTTTAAAGAGAATAGAATTAAAAGATGCTATAGAAGCAGAAGAGATGTTTACTGTGCTAATGGGAAATAAAGTAGAGCCTCGAAAAGAGTTTATCTACAAGCACAGCTTAGAAGTGAAAGAGCTGGATATTTAAAATAGTATATAGTGAAGAATAAGGAATTTAGAAGCCAGGAGCCAGAATTCAGGAATCAGAATCTGATATTATGGCGTGTTGAATCAATCAAATTGGAGAATGGTTAAATTATGAAAGAAGAAGATGTAGAGAAATTAAACCAGAAAAACGAGAAAGAAGAATCAGTCGTTAAGGGAAAAGATTTACTAGTCGATATAGGAGATGAAGTAAAAGAGGCTTATCTCAGCTATGCGATGAGCGTAATAGTGGGTCGAGCCTTACCCGACGTTAGGGATGGATTAAAACCAGTCCATCGCCGGGTATTGTATGCCATGGGAAAATTGGGTAATACTTCCGATAAGGCTTACAAAAAATCTGCTCGAATTGTAGGGGAAATACTTGGCAAATATCATCCCCACGGTGATGTGGCAGTATATGATACTATTGTGAGGATGGCTCAAGATTTTTCTTATCGCTATCCTTTAATAGATGGCCAAGGAAATTTTGGCTCGGTCGATGGTGATTCTGCAGCTGCAATGCGCTACACTGAAGTTAGAATGTCCAAGATCGCCGAGGAATTGCTTGCTGATATAGATAAAGAAACAGTTAATTTTGTCCCTAATTTTGATAGTTCTCTAGAAGAACCGGAGATATTACCCGCCAAAATTCCTCATCTTTTAATTAATGGTTCTTCTGGAATTGCAGTAGGAATGGCCACCAATATTCCTCCTCATAACCTGAGCGAAGTAATTGATGGTGCGGTTTTAATGATCGAAAACCCTGAGGTTTCTTTAGATAAATTAATGACTGTAATTAAAGGACCAGATTTCCCTACCGGAGGAATAATTTGCGGCCACGAAGGGATAAGAAAAGCCTTTGAAACCGGGAGGGGGAGTATAAAATTACAAGCTGTAGTATTTACTGAAGGGTTAGATGATGATAAAAAAGAAAAGAAAAACCCCCGCATAATTATAAAAGAACTTCCTTATCAAGTAAACAAAGCCTTGTTAGTAGAAGATATTGCCAGTCTAGTTCAGGAGAAAAAGATTGCCGATATTACTGACTTAAGAGATGAATCAGATAGAAATGGAATGCGGGTAGTTATAGAGCTAAAAAGAGGTTGCAATATTGATATAGTTTTAAATAATTTATATAAACATACTAAAATGAAAATCTCTTTTGGGATAAATAACTTAGCCATAGACCATGGTCGGCCCCGGCTTTTAAATCTAAAAGAGATGTTCAAATGTTTTTTAGAACACCGTAAAGAGGTAGTAGAAAAAAGGACTAAATATGAATTAAAAAAAGCTAAAGAGAGAGCTCACATCTTGGAAGGCTTAAAAATTGCTTTATCTAATATTGATGAAGTGGTGCAAATTATTAAAAAATCCAAAAATGTTAGCTTAGCTCATAGTGCACTTAAAAGTAGGTTTGGATTAAGCGATATTCAAGCTCAGTCAATTTTAGATATGAAACTACAGCGACTTACTTCTCTGGAAACCGAAAAGATTTTAGAGGAATATCTAGAGACAATAAAACGTATTGCCTATTTAGAAGATATATTACAAAATAAAAATAAGCTTATGATATTAATAAAAGAGGAGTTATTAGACTTAAAAGAAAAATATGGCGACGAAAGAAGGACCATGATAATTGAAGATGAAGAAGAGCATGACATCGAAGATTTTATTGCTGAGGAAGATATTGTAATAACCTGTACCCAGGACGGGTATTTAAAGCGCCTTCCTTTGAGTACCTATAGAATGCAGAGGAGGGGTGGCAAAGGAGTAATCGGAATGGGCACCAAGGCCGAAGATTTTGTAGAACAGGTTTTTGTTACCACCAACCTTCACGATATTTTATTTTTCACCAGTAAAGGTATAGTTTATAGAAGAAGAGCCTACCAAATTCCTGAGGGAGGGAGGACTTCCCGAGGAGTAGCCATAGTTAATTTATTGGGCATAGAGAAAGATGAACATATTACTACCCTTATTCCCATAGAGAGCTATGAATTGGCAGAAGAATCAAAAGAAAAAAGCAAAAAGTGTCTGTTTATGGCCACCAAAAAGGGGAAGATAAAAAAGGTTCCTCTTTCCTATTTTTCTAACCTAAGAAATGTAGGAATTATTGCCCTACGTCTTTTCCCCGAGGATGAACTGATTGGAGTAAGACTTGCCGGAGAGGGGAAAAAGATTATTTTAACTACTAAAAGAGGAAATTCTACCTGTTTTTCAGGGAACCAAATAAGGCCTTTAACCAGGGTCGCTAGCGGGTTAAAAGGGATTACTATTAACGAAAATGATTGCCTTCTGAATATAAGTTTAGTTGATCTGGAAACAGACGAAGATTTGTTATTAGTTACCGAAGGTGGATTTGCCAAAAGAACCTCCATAAAGGAATTTAGGGAATTCAAGAAAAGGGGTGGCAAGGGAGTAAGGTCCATCAAACTAACCCAAGAAAGGGGTTTGATAGTAGCAGTTAAAGTAGTAAAAGAGGAAGATGAAATAGTCTTAATCAGCCAGCAAGGAATTGTAATTCGGGTTCCGGTTAAAGAAATCCATAAAACAGGAAGATATTCACAGGGAGTTAAGGCAATGAACCTTGCTCCAGAAGATAAGGTAGCCAGTGTTGCCCTGATATCCAGCGAAAGAGTGGTCCTGTCAGAATAAAAAATACCCCCAAAGCATTGACACCAACAAATGCAAATAAAATTTTGACAAAATTGAGCTTGAGTGTTAAAATTATAAAAATTTAATAAGAGGCCGTTGATGGGAAGAGTAGGTTAAAGAATTTCTTACCGGAGGAAATTGTTGGCCGAATACCACCCTGGAGGCTATAGATGAATCTCTGATTATTTAAAGAGTAAATCTTTTGGGAGAAGACCCTTACAGCTTATAAGAGAGCTCTGATAAAATTATAATTTCAGAGAAATAGAGTGGAACCGCGAAAATCTTTCGTCTTTACCGATAAGGCGAAAGATTTTTTTATATATGAAAAAGAGGTGGAAAAAAATAATTATGAAAAAAAGAGAGATTAATATTGGAATATTAGGATTAGGTACGGTAGGGCAAGGCGTTCTTAAGGTTTTACAGGAGAATAAAGAATTTATCGAACAAAAAATATATCCTAAAAAAATAATCCTGAAAAAAATAGCGGATAAAGATAAAAACAAGGTTCTTCCCGATAAAAGTCTTTATAAAATATTCACCGATTCTGCTGAAGAGGTAGTAAATAATCCGGAGATAGATATTATCGTGGAAACTATAGGCGGCTTTGAGCCAGCAAGGAGCTTAATTGCCCAAGCCCTTAAATCGGGAAAGCATGTAGTTACTGCCAACAAAGAAGTGATTGCCCAGGCCGGCTACGAGATTTTAAGTTTAGCTCAAGAAAATAAGGTTCACTTCCTTTTCGAATCAAGCGTGGCAAGTGGCATACCAATAATAGGAGTGCTTTCTCATTCCCTTACTTCCTATAAACCAAGAGAAATAATAGGGATTCTAAATGGCACTACCAATTATATCCTGACCCGGATGAGCGAAGAGGGCAGTGATTATGAGGAAGCTTTAAAAGAGGCTCAGGAGAAAGGATACGCTGAAGCCGATCCCAGCAAAGATATTGATGGGTTTGATACCTTTAATAAAATATTTATTCTCTCTGCAATTGCCTTTAGAGCTAAGATTGATCCGCAGGATATCTATTATGAAGGGATAAGAAATATCTCTAAGATAGATATCGAATATGCTCGGGAGTTAGGTTATACTATTAAGTTGTTAGCTCTGGCTAAAAATAAGGGGGAGGAATTGGATATCAGAGTTCATCCAGCACTGATACCCAAGAGGCGTACTTTAGCCAATGTTGGCGGGGCCTACAATGGTATTCTGGTTCGAGGAGATGGATTTGGAGACCTGATATTTTCTGGCCCGGGGGCAGGTGCTCTGCCGGCAGGTAGTATGATCGTTAGCGATATCATAGAGATAATAAGGAATTTTGATAGTTATAACAATAATTATAATTATTTTGAAGTAAAAAAAGTTAAAGCTTTTAAAGAAACTCACTCTCCTTATTATCTAAGGATAAGAGTAAAAGATCGGCCGGGAGTATTAGCCGAGATTGCGGGCTCTTTTGCCCAAAAAGAAGTTAGTTTTCTCTCAGTAATACAAAAAGGAGAAGCTGGCGAAGTGGTAGATATAGTTTTTTTAACTCATCTGGCTAAAGAGGGAAATGTTCAGGAGGCGCTTAAAAAAGTCGCTTGTTTAGATTGTGTAGTAAAGATATGTAGTGCAATTAGGGTAGTGGATATTTAATTTAGGAGAAAATTTATGGTAAAAATTAGGATTCCAGCTTCTTCAGCCAATTTAGGTCCAGGGTTTGATTGTCTTGGACTGGCTTTAAAACTTTATTTATATCTGGAGATGGAAGAAATAGAAGAGGGTTTAATTATTGAAGGACATGGGGAAGGCGCAGAGGAACTTGATCAGGGAGAAAATAATTTAATTTGGAAATCAGCTGAATTAGTTTTTAAAAAGGCAGGCGGGGATAAATCTAAAAAAGGATTAAAGATAAAGACTTTTAATCAAATTCCAGTTACCAGAGGGTTGGGTAGTAGCGCTGCCGCAATAATAGGAGGAATAATGGGAGCAGCCAGAATCTATAAGATTGAACTATCTTTTCAAGAGATGCTGAGATTAGCTCTTTCTTTAGAGGGACACCTGGATAATATTGTCCCTGCTTTAATGGGAGGGCTTACCTTAGCCTATAAAACAGAGCAAGAGGAGATAAAGTGGGCCAGGATAGAGACTCCGACTGATTTACGAGCTGTGTTAGCGATACCGGATTTTTCTTTAAGCACAGAAGAGATGAGAAGAGTGTTACCATCTAAGACCTCCCTTGCCGATGCGGTATTTAATTTAAGCCGGTCTGCCCTTCTGGTTAATGCATTACAGAATTCAAATTGGGAAGTATTAGCAGAGGCTATGGAGGATAAACTACACCAGCCCTTTAGGGCTCCCTTTATACCAGGAATCGAAGAGATGTTTTCTCAAATAAAGAAAACAGGCTTAGCAGGGGTAGCCCTAAGTGGTTCAGGACCTACTGTAGTTTCGTTAACTAAAAGGGGTTCAGAGGAATCAATAAGTAAAATAATGAAAAACACTTTTTTAAAAGAAGGCATAAATTGCCGTATCTTAGTGTTAGAGACAGATTTAGAAGGAACAAAAATAGTATATAGTATGTAGTATATAGTATATAGTGAAGAGGAAGAGCGTAGAGCGGGTAGCGTATAACGAAAAACGAAAAGCGCAAAGCGTAAAACCATAACTCAAAATTTAAAATTAAGATAAAAATGATAATCGATTTGCTTTATCTAAATACTAACGACTGATTTAACCATTAACTGGTAAACCATGGTAATTAAGAGGTGAATCTTTAGTTGATGAATGATATTATAGTGCAAAAATATGGGGGAAGCTTGGTAGCCAATATTGCTAAAATTAAGAAAGTAGCTAAGAAGATAGTACAGAAAGCAAAAGAAGGAAAGAAAATAGTGATAGTAGTTTCAGCAATGGGGAACACTACCGATGAATTAATCAAGATGGCTCAAAAAATTTCCAGGTCTCCCAGTGAACGAGAATTAGATATGTTAATTTCTACTGGTGAACAGGTATCTATTGCCTTATTGGCTATGGCTATTCACGCATTGGGATGGAAGGCTATCTCTTTTACCGGGATGCAAGCAGGAATTATTACCAATGCAGTCCATACCAAGGCTAAAGTGACTACCATAAACCAGGAGAAGATTAAATC
>JBGPSO010000017.1:0-14938 GCA_041490145.1 Atribacterota bacterium | reverse complement strand
TTACCGTCAGCTGACTATTATCGTATATTCAATCGGATTTGGGCTGCTTTTTTATCTTCCTTTCTCCCATCCTTTAGAGATTTTTCAAATGGGTTTACCTTTAAATGGATGGTTATTATTATGTTCTATCGGTTTAATTTCTACTGCTCTAGCTTATGGATTATATATCACCGGATTATCTTATGGTATAGAAGCATCGAAAGCGGGAATTATCAGCACTCTGGAGCTGGTGGTATCAGTAATACTTTCCTATCTGGTATTTAAGGAAGCTCTTTGGGGATGTAAATTAATCGGAATTTTAATGGTTATATTTTCAGTGATAATTGTTCAAATAGATAGATTTTTGCCTTTGAATAATAAAGATAAATGACTTTTAGATTTCTGGTGGGCTCAATGAATTGAGCCACTACTTATTATTTGACAAAGAATTCGATAAGCCGAATTCTGCCATTTTGTCTAAGGCTTCTCCGGCTAAACGATAGACCACCCACTCATCCATAGGTTTTGCCTCCATATGGTCATAAAATTTTCGAGCCGGATTCCATTTCAAAACAAACCATTCCATTCTATCACACTTATTTTCTTTGGCAATGTGGGCGCAATATTTAAATAAGGCGGCACCAACTCCTCGTCCTCGATATTCCTCAGAAACAAATACATCTTCTATATAAAGCCCAGGACGTCCTAAAAAAGTAGAGTAATTATAAAAATATAGGGCATAACCGACGGGTTTCCCCTCAATTTCTGCTATAAGGACCTGGGCATATGATTTATCTCCAAAGAGGGTTTCTTGTAATATCTCTTCGGTAGCAACTACTTGCTCCGACAATTTTTCATACTCCGCTAAATCTTTTATAAAATTGAGTATTAAGGAGACATCTTTATGGGAAGCCTTTCGGATATTCAGATTGACTTCTTCAGATTTTTTCATAATTATTCCTCCTAACTTAATGGTACAGGGGAGGTACAGGGGACGGTTCTCTGTACCATCCCCTGTACCATTATTTAAACATCATTCTAAATAGGCTAATTCTTCACTTTCTAAATTTATCTTTGTAGAATAATATCCTTTATAAGTAGTAAGCACGGTACTATATTTTTGAGGAATATTATCAGCAGCGTGAGTGAATTTTATCACTATATCTTGAGAAAATTTATTATCTGGGTCTAAATCAAGTTCTAATTCTTCAATTATTCCATCTCCATAAGTTAATACTGTAACTTTATCTCCGGTAGTAGATCCGCTTAAATTAAGATGTACATAACCAAAAGTTAAACTATCTATTTGTTCGTTAGTAGTATACCATTCTATATTATTTAACGTTAATATTGGTCCATTATTTAAACAACCTGAGTATAAAAAAACAAATGATACTATTATTAATATTAAAACTAATATTCTTTTCATAATTTACCTCCTTTTAATTGGTACAGGGGACGGTTCTCTGTACCTAATTATTCTCCCCTTTCAAACCGATTTCTTCCGCTACTTCCTGCATACCAGCAATGGTATCTGCAATAAGGTCAGTTATTTCCATTCCTAACATTTGAGCACCTTGCTCAATAACAGATCTATTTACCCCAGCAGCAAATCTTTTATCTTTCCATTTTTTCTTCACCGATTTTACTTTTACATCCATAATACTTTTGGAGGGATGAACTAAAGCTGTAGTCACTACCAGACCAGTAAGTTCATCAATGGCATAAAGAACTTTTTCCAGTTCTGTTTGTGGCTCAACATTTGAACAGAGTCCCCAGCCATGGCTTACTACAGCACGGATATATTGCTCCGGCCAGCCCTTTTCTTTAAGAATTTCTTCACTCTTTTGACAATGTTCTTCGGGAAACTTCTCATAATCGAGGTCATGAACCAGACCAATGACCCCCCATTTCTCTTCATCTTCTCCCCATTTTCTGGCCATATAACGCATAACTCCTTCCACAGCTAAGGCATGTTTTATCAAATTATCACTTTTATTATATTCAGTAAGTAATTGATAAGCTTCTTCTCGAGTTGGAACCTTTGAACTCATCTTATCTCCTCCTATCTGCTTTTATTTTTTCTGAAACTGAAACAGGGGACGGTTCTCCGGGAACAGAGAACCGTCCCCTGTTCTTTTTTTAAAATTTTACTTCAACGTTTTCTCTTTCTTCTCCTTCTGTTTTGAAATAAGGTCTATCCTTAAATCCAAACAAACCAGCAATTATTGAAGTAGGTACTTTAACTATAGCTATATTAAATTTCATAGCAGTGTCATTATAAAATTGTCTTGAATAGCCTATCTTATCTTCAGTATCCTTAAGCTGGGTCTGTAAATCCAGGAAGTTAGTACTGGCCTTTAAATCAGGATAATTTTCAGCCACTGCAAAAAGCCTACTTAGAGCACCGCTTAATTCTGAATTTGCTCCCAATTTTTCCTCTGGTGTTTTTGCCGATAAATACTTAGTCCTGGAGGCAGTTACTTCTTCTAATGTTTCTTTCTCATGCTGAGCATATCCTTTTACAGAACTCACTAAATTGGGAATTAGATCAAATCTTCTTTTTAACTGTACATCAATTTGAGCCCAGGAATTATCTACTCTCCCTCTTAATATTATTAATGAATTATAAGTCGACACTCCCCAAATCACAACAAAAATAATAATGATTAGTCCTATACTCATAAAAATACTCCTTTCTTAAATTATTTAAAAAGCACCGGCTCCGCCACCGCCACCGCCACCTCCTCCTCCGGAGGAGAAGCCACCACCAGAACCGGTTGAAGACCCAGTACTGGCAAAAGCAGAACTGAATACTCTATCAAAAGAATTAAATAAATTACTATTTAATCTTCCACTTCTATCGGTCATAAAGTATAGATAGGTAGAATTTCTTAAAGACATATCTTGATTACTTAAAATAATTTTTAATTTTGAGATAACTTTTTCGGCTACTCCCAAGGAGATGGCATAAACTAAATAATGTTCCCAAACTACTATAGAAGGAATTTCGTAATCCTTTATATTACTAAAATGTAATAAAAATCTTTTAAATGCGCTCCATTTAGTATATTCGTTAACCCCTGCTTGAGTCTTTTTTCTTATTAAAGCACTATAGGCTATTACCCCAAAACCAGTAAATCCGGCAGCAAATAGTAATGGAATAAAAATAAACCATTGTACTCTAAATAGGATTCCCAGGACAAGTAATAAAAATATTGCTCCTAATTCCATAAAAATTACTTTGATTGCAGTTTTTAATCCTTCTTTTGATTCACCAAAATAATTATATTTTTTAAATTCCTGACCCACCTTTTTCGCCCAGTTATTATAATCATGAACAAAACTCCTCTGATTTCGAGATGACTTAGCATAATCTTTTATTTCTTTTAGAGTTACACTCGTTTCATCACCGATAGAATAAAGAAGCCAATGGATTAAATATGATTCATGTTCTTTTAAATTCCCGGTATCGCTCTCGATTAATATAAATTTATACTCTTTCTTTTTTCTATCTTGAATCTCTTCAATTTTTAAATATTTTTTACGTACTAAATCCATCAAGGTGGCCATAATGTCTTTAGTACCAACTCCCTGAATACTCATCAATTTACTTAAGACAGCGGGGGTAATATCTTGGGGTAATTCACGATAATAATCCATTTCAACTTCTGGTTTAAGTTCTTTATCATATTTAAAATAAAGTCGTATCGCTAAGAATATATTAAATAACATGATAAGTGGTATTAATAAAATACCTAGAATATTAAAACTCCTCCCTCTACTCTTCTCTAGATCTGCCTTTTTAGCCCATCCTAATTCTTCTTTCATTATTTCCGCAAATTTATTCTCATTGATTATTTTGTAGCTAGAGGAAATCAATCTGGTGGGGAATAGGATTCTTGCTTCTACCATTTCTCCCGAAGATAGACTACTTACTTCATACAGGATTTTCTTATCCTCCTGTATATATACTGTCCCATTCAGTGGACCATGGCCAAAGACTTTCAGTTCTTCTGCCGATACCTCTCCTTTGGGAAGCTCTATTTCTATCTTAATATGGCTAATGGGAGAGGTATTGGATTGATCGAAAAATTTCCAATACAATTCTGCAGTGTCATTATATAGAGTTACCACATTCTTTAACTGGTATTCTAATAAAAATGATTTTATTTCATTGCTGGATTGATCATATATTTTATAAGTCACCATATCCCCATCAACACTTTGAGTATACTCTAATTCTTTATATTCAGGGGAGTATTCAGATGCTTTAAAATACTGTAACCCATCCGAACCTTTAATCCCGAGGGACCTTATCATTCCATTAAAATCACCATCAAAATTGTACTCAAAAATTTCACTTACCTGAATATCACCATTTTCTAATATTTTTACCTGGGTGTTATAATCAGTTATTTCAAAGCTCCGCTGTGCATAAATAGACAAATTAGTAAAAGAAAATATTATTATAATGATTAATAATATGAAACCTATGGTTAATCTTGATTTAATTTTTCTCACCTCCTAAATTAATATGCAAGAATACTAATATTTTGTTCATTTTAAATAGCTTATTAATTCTTTATTAAAATAGTTCCTTTTAATATATTCTATAAAATAGTTTTAAAATCCTCTTTTTTATTTAAAAATATTTAAAAATATTTTTATAAAAGAGGGGAATAAATGGGAATATAAACGTGTCAAAGAACCGTCCCCTGTCACGTGAAGAACCGTCCCCTGTCACATTCGTTTACTCATAACTTAGGGCTTCGACAGGATCCATTTTAGCAGCTTTCATAGCCGGATAGACGCCGAAGAAGAGACCAATAGCTACTGCAAAACCAAAAGCTAATAAAACCGAAGAAAGCGTAATTACCAGAGACCATTTCCCCAATTGAGCAATAAAATAAGCACCTAACCAACCTAAAATAATACCGATCATTCCTCCCAAACTGCTTAAGCTTAAAGCCTCAATAAGAAATTGATTCATTATATTTTTTCTTTTTGCTCCTAATGCTTTACGAATCCCTATTTCTCTGGTTCTTTCGGTTACTGAAACTAACATAATATTCATAATACCAATTCCGCCTACCAGCAAGGAAATAGCCGCAATCCCACCTAACATTAAGCTTAAAGAAGCAGTAACCGAATTTACTGTTTCTAAAATTTGATCCATACTTAACAATCTAAATTTTTCCTTGTCTTTATCATCTAAATTTTTAATTAAAAAGTACTCTATTTCTCCCACTGCTGAAGAAGCTTCCTGACTGGAATTAGCTTGAGCTAAATAAGAGGACACATATCGCGAATTGGACAATTTTTTCATATAAGTGGTAATTGGAATATAAGATCGGTCATCAAGATCGCCAGTTAATCCTCCTCCTTTTTCTTCCATAACCCCAATTACCGTAAAAAGATAATTCTTATCTTTATAATTTAATTTAATCTTTTTCCCTAAAGGACTTTCACTGTTAAATAGGTCTTTGGCCAGTTGTGAACCAAGTACAATCACATTAAGGTTGGACTCAAGATCATCTGAATTTATAAACTGCCCTTGGCTTACATTATAATTATTCACTTCCTGATAATCAGCGTTTGTCCCTACAATATTCGCTTGAACATTAACATCTCCGGCTATTAATAAACCCGAACCTTGAGCTACCGGTACTACCTTTTTTACTGAAGGGCATAATTTTTTAATATCATCAGCTAATTTTAAAGTAAAAACATCTCCTGAACTTGCACTGATTCTACCACCCCAACCTCTACTGGTACCCGGAAAAATATTAATAAGATTAGAACCTAGATTAGAAATATTGGAGGTTATCTGTTCTCGAGCTCCTGAACCAATAGAAACTATTGCAATTACTGCTCCAACTCCAATAATTATACCCAACATGGCGAGTAAAGTACGTAATTTATTACTTTTTAAACTATTAATGGCAATTTTTAAGGTTTCAAAAAACATTCTCTATCACCTCATCATTCTCAATTAAACCGTCATGCAGATGAATAATCCTTTGCGCATATTTAGCAACCTCTAATTCATGAGTTACTATAATAATAGTATGCCCCTCTTGGTGTAATTTATTGAAGATTTTCATAATTTCTTCTCCATTTTTACTATCGAGATTCCCGGTTGGTTCATCAGCCAAAATAATCAAAGGATTATTAACTAAAGCCCGAGCAATAGCAGCTCTCTGTTTCTCTCCCCCCGATATCTCATTAGGTCTATGTTTTAATCTATTACTTAATCCCACATTCTCTAATACCTGTTTAGCTAAGTTTTTTCTTTTCTTTGAATTTACTCCGGCATAAATTAAAGGCACCTCTACATTATTTAAAATATTAACTCGGTTAAGTAAGTTAAATTGCTGAAAAACAAAACCAATTTTTTTATTTCTAATTTCAGCTAATTTATTATCATTTACCTTACTTATATCCTCTCCGTCCATTATAAAACTTCCTTCTGAAGGATGGTCAAGACAACCTATGATATGCATCAAGGTGGATTTACCAGAGCCAGAAGGACCCATTATAGCTACAAATTGACCCTTATCAATATGAAAAGAAACTCCCCTTAAAGCATTCACTAATACTTCGCCCATTTTATATACTCTGGTTATTTTTTTTATTTCCAACATTAAGAAGCACCTTCATAATTTTTTATTTTTAACTTTTTAATCATGAGGTCTGTCCCCCATACCCATAGGCATTCCCCCTCCAAATCTATTAAGATTATCCTCTGGCTTTATACCAGCAAATTGGTAAGTATTAATCATAATTTGATCTCCTTCGATTAAGCCATCCTCTATAACTGTATAAACTCCATCACTTACTCCAGTTTTTACCGGAATTGATTTTGCTTTTCCCTCGATTATTTTAGCTACCATTGGCTGCTCATTTTGATTGAAAACCGCGGTAATCGGAACTAATAATTTACCTTCCACCTTATCAACAATAATCTCTAATAAAGCAGAAAAACCGGGTCTAAATTCCTGTTCAGCTTTATTTACCTGGATTACAACTGGAAGGGTAACCACTCCATTAACATTTTCGGTATAGTAACCGATCTCTTTTACTCTTCCCTCAAATTCTCTATTTGGAAAGGCATCCAATCTAATAATTACTTCCTGCTCTTTCTTTATCTCTAAACTATCAATTTCATTAACTGTAGCATTTATTTCATAACTGCTGTCATCTATTAAGTAGGCAACTTCCTTTCCCTGAGTTACATAATCACCAGGCTTTACTGAAATTTCAGTAATTAAACCAGAAAAAGGCGCCTTAAGAGTAGTATCTTCTAAACTTTTTACAGCTATGGTCAAATCCAATTTTGTTTCTTCTATTTCACTATCTGAACCATTGATTTTAATCAATTCATAAGCATTTTTTATTTTTAAATAATTTAGTTCTCGTTCATTTTTATCTAATTTTATCAAGTCTTCTCCTTTGGTAACTTTATCACCTTCGTTAATTAATATTTCTTTAACTTCACCATTTAGATTAAAACTAAGTACCTTTTCATCTACTGGCTGTAAATAGCCGCTAGTGGAAACTGTCTTTCTAAGATTTCCTTTTTCTAAGGTCATCACCGTTTGCGGATTGATAGTGATATTAATATTTTGATCGGTTAACTCTTTATCACTATCCGCCTTAAAAAATCCATTCCGGATAAGAAAGATAGCAATTACTAAGATAATTACTCCCACAATTAACCATTTCTTTTTCATCTCTTTCTTCACTCCTTAACTACTTTTTCTAAAGCCTAAAAATTGAGCCAGACGTAATTTATCTATAAAAACTTCATCTTTGGCAGATTTTAGATTTATCTCTGTTTCTTGCCAATTAAGCCCCTGATATTTAAATTCACTGGCACTAATCAAACCCTGCTTTAATTGGATTTGGTAAGATTCTTTTTCTAATTCAGCCTGCTGATAAGACAGCAACTTTTCCTCTAAATTTAAATTACCCACAGTATATATATTAATTAAATTAACCAATTCCAATCGCAATTCAGCTACTGTTTGTAAATAATCATCCTCTAAATTAATTAATTTAACTTGATATTCTTCATTTTCTAATTTCTGTGTTCCTCCGTCAAAAATATTATAGCTTAAATCTATCCCTACTCCCCAACTGTTATCCTGGTTATCATAAGCACCATACAAATTAATTTGAGGTTTATTTTTGGTTAAATCCCATTTTAATTCTTTTTTAGCATTTTCTTGATCTAACTGGTTTGCTTTAATTTGATAGTGGTTAGCCACTAATAATTCCATTAATTTCCCCTGATCTTCCAGATTTAATTCTAAAGATTCAACCCAGTTTTTATTCTCTTCTAAAAAGGGCAGATCTTCTCTTAAAGTCACTTCCACTCCTTCTAAAAGATTTAAATCTAGATACCATTTCTTCTTCTGTTGATTAAAATCATTCTGGGCTTGTAATAAATTTATTTCTGCCGTTTTTAAAACAATCTTCGCTTCTAGACCTTGCTTTTCGCCTGCTTCTCCAATCTCAATTTTCTTTAACATTCGGTCTAAATCTTCTTGAGCATACTGATAATTACTTTCCGCTAAAAATAACCTTTCCTGTAACCGTAAAAGATTAAGATATGATTCTAAAAAATCAATTTTTTTAATTTCCTGCTGCCATTGTAAACTTTGATTAATTTTAAGCAATTCATTAGAAGCTTTATATCTTTCTTGTTCTTGTGATATAGGAACTAGGGGATAAATAGTTTTTGAAGCACTTACAGTCCGATTGATATTTTCAGAAATATTTTCTAAATTAAAGATTCCTTCTTTTTCTTCTAAAAAAATTTCTGATTTAATAATTAATCCATTAGCAAATATTTTAGAAGTTTCTAAATTAACCTTAGGGAAGGTATCACTAGTAGTAGTGCTATTGTTATCTCCTACATTAGTAGAATTTCCAGCAATGATGGGATTAGCCTTCAAGGACATTTTCCAGGCATATTCCGTATCAATTAAAGCTAAATTTCTTTCTATGGTTTTTATTTCATCCTTAATTTCTTGAATGGAGGAATTATGTTCTAATCCCCAAGCAATAGCATCTGGTAAAGAAATCTCTTCGGCTTGAATATTTATATCCCACCCTATAAAAATAAAACTTATCATTATTATTAAAGTTAGAATAAAAAATAAAGTATTTTTTCTGATTAAGTTCATTTAATTTCTCCTTCTTCGATCTTCTGCCCCATTAATTGTTGTAAAGTTAATTTATTTATATAATAATTCAAAATAGTAGATTCTAAATCATACTCGGCCTGCAATAAAGTTATTTCTGCTGACAAAAGATCACTTTTGGTCTTAAGTCCTGCGTTTACCTGCTCAACTATAATACTATTATTTTCCTGAGCCTGATTTAAGTTTTGTCGGCTTAAATCTAAATTATCAATAGCCTGCTTATAAGTATAAAATTGTTTACTAATTGAATTGTTTAATTCTTTTTGAGTTTTATCATAGTTTAAATTAGCCAAGGCAACATTGTTCTTAGCCTTTTGCAAATCTAATTTCGGACTTGCTGCTACTTCCGCCCTTTCTAAGTCAACTTCACCTAATTCTATTTGACGTTTGCTTAATTCTAAAGCAAAACTATTCTCCATGGCCTTTTTTAACGCTTCTTCTTCGCTTATTTCCCACACTTTAGGAGAATCTATTACGGATAAAACAAATTCTTCTTCAACTTGATTAACTAACCCTAATTCTAATTTGAATTCTCTAAAAGATTGATAGTAGTCATCATTGGCTTTCTCTAAATTAAAGACCGCATTTTGATATTTGTTTTCTTGTTGAAGAAGATCTAAATTTCCTTTGTGCCCAGATTGAACTTGAGCTTTTATTTCTTCTAATAACTTCTTCTCTAATTCTACCTTCTTACTGGTAACCGTTATATTTTTTTTAGCTTGATTTAATTGAAGGTATTTTTGCACTACATCAATAATTACTTGATTCCTGGTTTGAGTATAATTATCCTTGGCCTGCAGCAAGCCTAAATCTCCTTGTAATTCTATATACCGCGATTTAGTCAGCAGATTATTTGCTTTAGTTTTTTCGTAATCTATTTGCGCATTTTCTAAATCTAAATCAGCTATCTTCAAATTTAAATTATTAGTTAAGGCTAAATTAACTGCCAGAGAAAGATCTATTTCTTTTGGCTCTGTTGTTTCTGCACCAAACATTATACCAGAAAAAATAAAAAATATAACCAGAAACAATATTATGCCTTTTACTATATTTTTAATCATAAAAAGATACACCCTCCTAATTTAAATTTTTAATAGTATGTTTTAACTAATATTTACCTATATAATATATCAAAGCAATTATTGTGCCAATTAAGAAAATAATGATAATATCTTCTTTTTAATTTGGTAAAAATTTATCAAATAGTCAAATTCTATTAAAAAAACCTTATTATACATTTTTTTATCTTATTTTATAGAATTATTTTTATTCTTTATATTATCTGGTTAATTTATTTTTTCTTAATAGTGCTACTTCTTTACACTCTGATCTAAAAATACTGCGCAATTTTTTAGCAGTATCTTTTTATACAAACCCTTATATTTTTCTTTAAATAAATTCTTCCCAGATTATTAAGATAAAGTTAAAAATTCCTAAGACCTTTTTTCTTTTATTTTATCACAATTTCTTTCTGTCTTTCTTTCTTTTTTAAATTCTTTTCTACAAAAATTGGTTTTTGGGAAAAAGGATCCATTTCCGTGTAATACATCAGGGTAGAATAGGTTGATGGAAGGGGAGTAAATATCTGTACCTGTTCTGGATTAATCTTTAACTCTTGAGAAGTAAATTTTTTTAATCTTTGCATATCATCTTCTTTACAACCTGGATGAGCGGCTATCAAATAGTAAGTTAAAAATTGCTTCTTTTTCAGTTCTTTATTTATTTTGAAAAATTTATCTTTAAATTTTTTTAAATATCCCTGGTCAGGTTTACCCATTTTTTCTAAAACATAGCCTTCACTATGTTCGGGAGCGATTTTAAGTTGCCCGGAGATATGATGCTTAATTAATTCTCTTAAATACTCTCCTCCATATTTTTGATCCTCCAATAACATATCATAGCGTATCCCTGAAGCAACAAATACTTTTTTTATTCCTTTAATTTTTCTTATTTTTTTTAAAATTTCTATCTGTGCCTGATGATTTATTTTTAAATTCGGACATATCTGCGGATATAAACACTTTTTATAAATACAGCTACCTGACTTTAATTTCTTTTGACATTCTATCCCATACATATTAGCGGTAGGCCCACCTAGATCTAAAATATATCCCTTAAAATCCTTCATTGAAGCCAGTAATTTCGCTTCTTTTAAAATAGACTTTTCGCTTCTTTGCTGGATAGTTCTACCTTGATGAACCGCTATAGAACAGAAATTGCAATCGCCATAACAACCTCGATGAGTGGGAATAGAAAATTTTATAGTTTCTAAAGCTTTTACTTTTCCTTCTTTTCTATAATAAGGATGAACTTCTCTTTCATAATCCAAATCATACACTTTATCAAGTTCTTTCTGAGTTAGAGGATAACCAGGTGGATTTTGAATTAAATATCTGCTATCCTGCTTCTGGCAAAGACCCTTAGCGGTTAGAGGGTCGTTATTTAGGTAAAAGTCGTGAAACATAGTGATAAATTTCTGTTTATCTTCTTGAACTTCTTGATAAGAAGGTAAAATTATAAAACCTTCTTTGGGTTGAGGAGAGATACAACATAAACCTCTGATCTTTTTAAAATCTTCGCCAGATTTTAATTTATCAGCTAGTTCTAAAATAGAATCTTCTCCCATACCATAGATTAAAATATCTGCTTTCGAATCAAAGAGTATGGATTTTCTTATTTTATCATCCCAATAATCATAATGGGCTATCCGGCGCAAACTCGCTTCTATTCCACCTAAAACAAGTGGTTTAGTATTTTTAAAATATTTTTTTATCAAATTACAATAAACTATAGTTGCCCGATCAGGTCTTTTAGTATTTTCTCCTCCAGGAGTGAAATCGTCCTTTCTCCTCTTTTTCTTTAAGGCAGTATAATTTGCCACCATCGAGTCTACTGAACCAGCAGTGATTCCCCAAAAGAGAGTAGGTTCTCCCAGTCTAGTTATATCTAATTCACTATTTATATCTGGCTGGGCGATAATACCTATTTTGTATCCTACCGCAAATAGTACCTTTCCTATAACTGCAGCGCCAATATAGGGGCTATCTAGATAAGTATCCCCGGTTACTAAAATTACATCTAATCTATCCCAGGATAATCTTTTCATCTCTTCTCTGCTAGTGGGTAAAAACATCTATTATCTCCTTGCTAAGTTAAACCAGACAACTCCTCTCTAACCAGGTTATTATCAAACCAGAAATCCATCTTTTTTAACTCACTTCTTAAGTATAAGATAGTAAGAATAACTGACAAAATATCGGCAGCAGGATAGGCGATCCAAATCTCCATAATTCCTAATCCCAAAATTCTTGGTAAAATAATAACTATAGGTTCATTTTATGTATGGTGTTCACCATTAGAGAGTACGCTATTAAGAGTTTCCAGACCTTTAATTATATCTTTTATTTCCTGTTCGGAAAGCCTTTTAAGTAAATTACTAAAATGCTCTTCTTTTCTCTCATGAAAGTCTTTACAAAATTTCCGACTTCCCTCGGTTAAGGCGATCTTTACTACCCGTCGGTCATCTTGGTTGCGCTCACGTCTAATGATATTTTTCTGTTCAAGTCTATCCAAAATTCCTGAGACGGTGCTATCAGACAACCCCATCTTATCACTTAGTACGCTTACCTTTAATTCTCCATTTTTAGTTAAAGTTGATATTACCGAAAGTTGAGGGAAGGTAAGTCCTGAATCCTGCATAAAATCATGAAACCTATGCCTCATAGATTTATTGAGGTTTCTAATAAGGTCAATAATTTTAGAAATACTTTCAAATTCGGACATTATCATTTCCCTCCTTATTCCTAATATATTTTGGATAAATATATTTCTTATACAAATATTTAGAATGAAAAACATTATAATATAAAAATAGAATCTCGTCAACAGGCGAAATAGGATCAGGTAAAAAAATTACAAATTGTAGCTAATATTTCTTGACCACCTTAATAAAGTTAAATAAGCGGTAAAAATTGTGGTCAATAACTGTAAGAATGGAGATATAAATATCATTAAAATTATCCATCCCATAAAGCTTAATTTCGGATCGTAAAGGATTAGTGGAATTCCAAAATTCTTAAAATCAGTACTTGGATTAAATAGTAAGGAAATAGTATTCCCCCATATAATACTCATTATAAAAAAAGTAAAAAATGAAGTGATAATTGCATAAACGAAAATTTTCCTAAAAATAATATTCATATTTTCTGGGTTAATAGTTATTCTTTTTGCGATATACCATCCAATAGGAAACCCGAACAAAATGCAAAAGATAGGTACTCCCATCCCCATGGCAATACAGAGTAAATCAAGGATAATAAAAATTATTAAAATTATTTTTATATTTAGTTTAAAAATTTTACTCATAGTTCTCCTTCCTGAATAAAATTAAAGTCCCCAAATTTTTCCAAATGCATAAAAATTTATAAAAAAATCGTGTTATTTTTCTACTGAATTTTTATTATACAATTGAACCTAACAAACTTTCAAACTTAATCTGCTTTGGTCTGTTTTTAAAAATTAAACTATCTTTATACTATTCTATTATAATATTCGATGAAATTTTTTTAATTACAAATAAAAATTAGAAATATCTATTACTTATTTGATAATATCATTAGTTATTGGTAGTGCGTAAAACCTTATATTATAAGGCTTTTGAGGACACAATGCGAAAAAACGTTCTTTTTTGCATTATTTTAAGCCTTAGCTATGGTTTTACCCCTCAAAAATGGCACTCTACGTGCATATTTAGGGCATTCCTGAGGGGGTCTGAAACCATTGTAAATAAAGGCTTTTAGAGGATAATAAATCTGTATTATATAAAAATTCTATTTGAGGACCTAACCTCATTTTCTTCTTATTCTAACCTCAATAAATATCCATTATTTTTTAGCCAATTTTTATGTTCTTTATATTTGGGGTCTAAGCTTCTCACTTTATTCCAAAATGCTTTTGAATGATTTTTCACTTCAAGGTGGGTGAGCTCATGAACAACAACGGAATATACGATAGGTAAAGGTGCCAAAATTAATCGCCAGGTAAAGCAAAGATTACCCTGGCGAGAACAAGAACCCCATCTCTTTTGTGCATTAGTGATATTTATTTTATTATATTTAGACCCTCTTTTTTGTGCATATTCTCTAACCATCTGGGATATTGTTTCATATGCTCTTCTCTTATACCAAATAATAAAAATATTCTTCGCGTATGATAAATAATTTTTTGAAAGTAAAAATTCATCTTTAAAATCCAGTAAAATTTCTCGATTATCCACTAACTTTAAATTGTAATAATTCCCCAGATAAAGAAATCTTTCTCCATTTATAAATTCTTTTTTCTTAAATTTTAAATTTCTTAATTGTATTTCTTTTTGCGTTTTCTGCAATCGATCCATATATTTTAAAACAACTTTATTTATAACTTCTTCACTGGTATTAAAAGGTGCATTTACTATTAATGCAGCGTCTTCATTTATATACATAGCAATGCTTTTTCTCTTTGAACGTATTATCTTTTTAATTTTTATGATTCTATCCTCGTCCCAATGATACTCCGAGTTTAAAAGCTTTGTGGAGCAGTTCTTCTCGCTTTCTGGTACCTTCTCCACGGTCAGAGTCCGTAATAACTAAAGTATCTACCAACTCAACATTGGCGAAATATTTGCACCAGATTCTTATAGATACCAGTGCGTGTTCAGGATTTTTCGATAAGTTAGCCACCCAGATAAAGATGCCCTTCTTTCTTTT
>JBGPSO010000016.1:0-15254 GCA_041490145.1 Atribacterota bacterium | reverse complement strand
TTTCATTACTAACTCCCACTACTCACTATAACCGAGGTTCAGTTACCACCCAAGGAGGAATGAAAACCTTGGATTATGTGGCTGACTCTACTGGCACCTGGTATATTAAAATATATCGTAGCTCTGGAGAAGGAGAGTATCAATTATTAGTAAATACTTCTGGAAATGATACCGAAGAACAAGATAATAATCCTCCGGTTATTAATTCACTTAACGCTGATCAAAATTCTATAGAAGTAAATCAAACTGTAACTATTCTTTGTAGTGCCAGTGATCAGGATACAGAGACTTTTACTTTTAGATGGTCAGTGAATGGAGAGATTATTGAGGAAGAGAGTTCATCTTTGAACTGGAGAGCCCCCGATACTGCTGGAACCTATAACATTACCTGTACCGTAAGTGATAGTAGGGGTGGAGAAGATAGTGAATCAGTAAGTATTACAGTTACTGAACTAAGTAATGGTGATAATGATAATATAGGAGAAGTTAATTATCGAATTGAAATAACTACCGGATCCCGAATTGCTGCAGGAACTGATGCAAATGTATATATCACTATGTATGATAAAGATGGACATAATAGTGGTGAGATCTTATTGGATAATCCAGGAGTTAATGATTTTGAGATAGGAGATACTAATACTTTCTCGGTCACTGCAATAAATATAGAAAACCTCGATTATATTATTATAAGACATGATAATTCTGGTAACTTCCCTGGTTGGTATGTCGATGAAATTCAGGTATCTAATGAGGAAATTAATAAAGAATGGACTTTTCTCCCCGACCAATGGTTAGCTACCGATGAGCCACCAGATAATCAAACTCAGGGGAAATTTTATCCACAAGAAGGAACAGTAGAAGAGAATATCGAGTACATACTATCTCTAACTAATAATGGAAGAACTCTTATTAGTAATCTTCCAATTTTTGTGAGCGAAACTGAAAAAGGTTCTGAAATTGATTTAGATGGTGATGGAATACAGCAACAATGGGAAGATAAAGCAATGGAATATATTAATCCTTATATTGAACTTGATGAAGAAGAGCCCTGGCTGCAACATCAAGATAGTGACTATGTGGCAAACTATGTAAGAGTACATCCCTATGACCCTTTTTCTACTTCAACAACCTTTAATTCAGCTAATTTACCTAAATATATTATTTTCCGTTATGTAGTTACTTGGAGCCAGGATTATGGTAGACAAAGTTATGGGGGTGTTAATTTTGACATTTGGACCAGTCACCCAGGAGATCATGAACGTATATTTATGGCCTGGAAGGTAATAGATAGTAATACTTTGAAATTGGATTGGGTTTTTACTTCTTCACATGAGGATCCCGATGCTCATCATGCAGTTTGGAATGCCTCATATAGAACATGTAATAAGGGTGACGTTGCAACTTGGCCTCCTAAAGAATATGATCATAGTGAAGTGTTTTGTGGAGAGCTGCAGTTTAATGAAGACGGCCGACTAGTTATTTATGCCTCGGAAGGTAAACATGCTCTTTACCCTTCTTGTGATATATGTGATAACAAAGTAATGTTAGTAGATCTCCCTGGTCCCGTTAATGTAGGTGAGGATTGTGGTGGAGGAGGACGTTTTCGGTTTGATTGTTATAATGTTGGAGAACCTCCTAATTTAATAGATCCTAAAGTTCATGATCTTGACCCGAAGCTTGATACTTTTAAAAATGATTTGCCAGATATACTTATTAACAAGCTGAAAAGCCATTATAGGATAAGTATAAATACGAGCGATAGAGATTTGGCTGGTACAGATGCAGAAATACAGATTAAATTATTTGGAGAAAACAATATGAATTCCCAATGGTTTACAGTATACTCAAAATCAGACCCTCCTCGCCTAGCTAGCCATGTTGGAACTTTCGAAAGAGGAGATAAAGATAATATTATTGTAGAATGTTCTGATTTGGGCAAGATTATTAAGATTCAAATCAAACATGATAATAGTGGTTTAGGGCCAGGATGGCATATCAATGAAATCTGGGTAGAAAATTTAGAAACTAATACCACCTGGCATTCTCGGCCAAATACTTGGTTAGATAAAGTATTATGGAATGATAATACCGATAAAACTTTTAATTTGGAGTAATGAATTGAAAGATTATCAAGGGGACGGATGTCTGGGGGTAACCGTCCTCTTGATACTAATTAAATTAAATATATTAGGAGTGATATAAAATATGAAGAAATATGTTTTTCTTGCTTTAGTGACTGTCGTAATCTTTAGTTTATGTTTTTTAGTTAGTGCCCAAGATAAAGAAAATACCGAAATACCAGAGGGGTTTGTTTTTTATCATTATCAATATGCCTATATAGATATATCTTTAATTTATCCGGAGAATTGGATTAACTATTCTTCCCAAGAAAGAGGAGTAATGATTTATCTTCCTGATTCTAACGGAACCCTGATGTTTCGAGCAATACCTTTATTTGGAGAAGAATATACTCTTGCTGAATTATGGGCAGAAAATATGGAAAGCTTAAAATTAGCCGGGGCAGTCTTTTTAGAATCTGCTCCGGATACGGATACAGTTTCCGGATATCCAGCACAGCGAACGCTATATACTATGAAATTTGGACAGGATACACTAAAATTTATTAGCTATGGTGCAATTATTGGAGATCTATTCTATTCTTTTAGCTTTAATACCCAAGAAGCAGAATTTGGAAAATATCTGAATGATGTAATAAAAATAGTCCGTTCTATTAAGATTAATCAATAAAAGAGGGGATAGTTAAATAGAATAAAGAGAGCCATTGTTCCTTTCAATTTCTAATTTATTGATTCAAAAATGATACAGAGAACTGTCCCCTGTATTATTACTATTATTACTGGAATTAGTAAAATTTTTAAAAATATTTTTTAAAAAGATACTAAAAAATGCTTTATTTATATGATATAATATAAAATCAATTAAATTTAGTTAAGTAAGGAGGTGAAAAAATGGCCAAAATGCAATGTGCTGTATGCGGGAAAGATATAAAGAAAGAAAAATATGGCACTGAATATGAAGGGAAACATTATTGTTTTTGTTCGGAAGACTGCCATGATGAATTTGAAAGTGATCCAGAAGAATATTTAGAAAAAGAAGAAAAAGAAGAAAAAGAAGAAGAAGATTGGAATTAGTAATATAAAATTTAATAACTAAATAGTACTTAAAATTATGTAAAGCAAATAAATAGAATATTATTCTAAAAGTCCTTTGTTAAACCACAAAGGACTTTTAGAATTTTTAATTTTGCTTCGATTCTTATAAAAGTTTTATTAAGGTTACGAAACATGCTTTTAAATGAGCCATCTTAATCATTCCGAAAAAGTATTGATCCACTCTGGTTCGGGCGGAGGATTGGAATCTAATATTTTTCTCCATTCCTCATCAGTCAATCTATTTTCCATGGATTGTTTAAATTCATAATAACTGAAAGTTGGTCCCACTCCTAATACCATCTGCTCCTGAGGAAGTCTATAGGCTATTACCGCAGTTTTAATATAGCCCACTCCCTCTTCTAAAACTTTTTTAGTGTTACCATCGGTATGGACATCTGCCACCAGGACCGTTTTAAATACCTCTGGGTCAACCTCTCCTCCGGAAACAGTCTTGATTAAACCTTCCGAGATACTACCAAAATTTTCTATAAAACTATATTCCTGGTCCTCTAATGGTATATTTTCTAATTCTTTCTTGGAGATATCTAATAGTTGACTTAAAATTTCAGAAAACTTACTAAGCCCTGCTTCTATCATTAACTTTTCTAATTCTTCTTGAGGGATTAAATTCTTAAATCCCTGGTTAGTCATTTCGGTCAAAGTTAAAAGTCGGGCATAAAATTCTGGTAGCGGTTCTACATAGCCGACTACCGGAGGCTCAAACATCCCTCCCATCTCGGCCATAGTATAACTCTGCTTGACATATAAAAGGGTATCGTGTCTTAATTCAGTCCAGGACGCCAGAGCGGTATTTAGTTCTTTATCTTGCCAGGCTATTGTTTGCATAAAAGTAGGATAACCTTCACCAAATTTAATTCCTAAGGACTTTAAAACAAAGAGCCAATTTAGATAAAGATTTTTATACCAGTCGGCCTGGGAAAGAGAATCTACTTCTTTTTTCAATTCCGAGAATTTCTTTTCATAATCGGTATATTGGGTATCACCAGAGCTTTCTAAAATTTCTTTAGCCCTTTCAGAACCTAAAAGCGCCATTAAATCCAATCCTCGCGGGAAACCTCTAACTTCCCGCATAGCTGGCGGAGGACAGGCTTTAACTTCGGTCTTAACCCAGGTAAAAGGACGGTTTTTTCTATAGGGGGCATAACTATCCTCCCAGCTGAAAGTAAAGGGTTTTTCATCAGTAGGTAAAGGTAACTTTGGTCCAGAATATTCACCGCTATAAGGGGAGACAATTTCGGAAAAGAGGTAAGAGTCTAAAGTAAATCTCTGACCCATCAGTCTGAATCCTTTAGTTTCCGTTAAAAGTTCCTGGGCTTGTAATTTTAGGGCTTGAATTTCTTCCTCATCAAGAGGAGGGCAGGGCATTAATAATTCACAAGCTCCTAATCCACTATAGATTTTAGGGTCATAAGCAACCTTCAAGATAGCTTCTTTGAGTTCATCATATTTTTCCACTATTCTTTGAGGAGAGAGGTCCTCTGGAAAAAGTTTTTCCAGTACTTCGCCATATTCATTAGGGCCTAAATCATCGGAAAAGCCCACCAGAAAAGAGGTGATAGCATATATCCGATTCCATCTTTCTTGCAGGTCTTGACTTTGAGAAAATTGATGGGCTAATAAAAAAGCCTGCAGGGTTTGAATTCGGGCCTCAGATTCAGAAACAATTCCTCCCCTATTACCGCTGCAGACCGATTCTCCGGCAGATAAAAGGGGAGAACCCTCGATTAAAGCAGTCATCCTTCCGTACCACATTAAAGCTTTAAAGTAATTCTTAAGTTTCTCTGACTTGGTGTAATGTCCTCGGGGGATATATTGGGAATAATCTTCTTGATAGATAAAAATGGGAGAATATTCCCAGCCCTGATGTTTTTCAATTAGCTCTATTTCTTTTTCTACCAGACTTTTTACCGCATCGGGGACTTCAAAATTATATTGGTCAAATTCCGTTGGACTAAAATATTTATAACTGGCATTATCTCCGTAATATTCTTTTACTCCGGAGATCATCATCTCACAGTATTCGGGGTCCATTCCGGGGACACAATATTCCTCTCTTAAAGTTTCCTCGCTCATTACCTGATTTATCTTGGGTTTCAAAAGCTCTAAAGCAACAGAAAGATAAGCTACATTTCTTTTGGCGGCTTCTTTTAAATCCCCTTCGGTCTGGAAATATTCCTGCAGAGACTCTGCTAATAAGTTTTTACTGATTACCCATATATCTTTATAGAAGAGGTCTCTTTCTAATTTCATCAAAGTAGTGTCAAAGAAGATATGATAATAATGTAAAAGAGAATCGGTGGTAATAAAAATGGGTAAATCTATTTCTCCCATAGATTTATAATAAGCTACGAAATCGTCACCTGGAGTAGCCATTTGGCGAGAAGACTCCAGAAATACTTCTCGTTCCGCAATAGGAGAAGGGGTAGGAATAACTACAAAACCGTTCTTTTTTAAAAGGGAGAGAGCTTCCGGGCTGAGCTTGATTTTTTCGGAAAATTTTTGATAATTGGCGATCTTTTCTATTCTTAAAGGCAAGGGATAGGCAGGAATACAGGGAGAAATTTCTACCTCCTCTATTAAAATATCTTCCGGGTTAATTAAATGTTTGGTTAAGCTAACTTCACCCCAAGCCAAAATATTATTTGTAGCGGTTAAAATAGTAAAAGTTATTAAAATAGTTAAAAATCTTTTTAAGAAATTAAATTCTTTGGTTTTTTTCATTTTATTTTTTTTAAAATTAATTTTTAAAATTAATTTAACCTTTCCATTTGTATTATACCACTTTTTATGGCGTCTACCAATTTTCTATCTGAACGTTCAGCTAATTTTATCAAAAATTCACTGCTCTGGCTCTGCTTCATTAAAACAGGCTGATCCAGATTAATTTGCAGGGGGAAGAGTCGAAAAATTAATTTATCCGGGTGGACTTCTAAACCTACTGCTAAACCTTGCTGGGTCTCTAAAGAGAAGTATTGATCAAAGATAAAATTTCCCAGAGAATAAAAAATAAGTTTTCCCTGATATTTTTCAATATTTTGTACTACATGGGGATGATGGCCAATAATTAAATCTGCTCCTGCCTCAATTATCTGATGGGCTAATTTCTGTTGGGCTAAAGAATTGGTCAATTGATATTCTTCACCCCAGTGCAGACTGATGATTAAAAATTTTTCTGAATTTAAAGATTTAACTGCCTTTACTGTCTCTATCATTTCTTCCTCTTTAGTTAAAAAGGGGAAAATTTGATTAAAAGCCAGAAAGATTATATTATCGCTGGGAAAATAAGAATCAAGCTCGTCCCAACTACCAGAAAGAGGATCACCCACAAAATTTACCCGATATTTTCTTAGCCAATCTTTCGTTTCTTTTAACCCCTCTTTTCCCAAATTTAGGGTGTGATTATTGGCTAAAGAAAATAAATTAAAATTAGCCCAGGAGATTCCCTTCATTACTTCTGAGTCAAAGGCAAACTTTAAAGAATTATCCGGAAATTCTGGCGGATTTTTTACTACCGGACCCTCTAAATTCCCAAAAACAATATCCACTCCTCTTACCAATTGACCGATTTTCTGGAAAGGATAATAGATACTATTTTGTTTTATTAAATCTTCTACTCCCCGATCTAACATCATATCACCGGTTAATAAAATAGTTTTTACTTTCTGATTAGAAAAATTTTCTTCAACTTTTTTCTTCTCAAAGATTACGCTAAAATAAGAGGTAGTCTCTTCTAAGTCTAATTTTAAAAAATCAGCAGAATTTTTATGAGCAATAATGTGGGGAAATTCTCTCTGACCTAATCTGGCAAATAATCTGGCGGCATACAAACCTTGCCAGCAGTCAACTTCTAAGTTTTCAAAATTGTTTTCTTCCAAATTTAATAAAACTCTGATACTTTTTAGATCATGGAAATTAGCAGCTTGCCAAGGAAGATAATGGGAGAAATCTACACTAGCAATGAGAATAGTCTGGACGGGAGCAACTTCATCTATGGAATTGACTAACTGTTTTACCTGTTCTTTAGAAATATCGGCAGGTATTAGAAGCGGTAAAATTTTAGTTTCAGGAAAGTATTTTTCAATAAAAGGTAACAAATTGGTTATTCCAAATTCAGAAACAACTGCGGAATTATTCAGTACCATTTTATTTTTTTTCGCTAATTTTCTTAATAAATTGGAGTCAATTTTTATATGGTTGAACTCTTCCTTACCCGGCTCTAAGGCAACCGTAATAAATGAGTTTTCTTGATTAAGAGCTGCACTGTGCCAATGGTCCGGGCTTAATAAAATAATGGTTTCTGGTTTTTCCCGAGAGAAAATATATTTAAAAAAATCATCTATTATCTCTTGAGCCAATAAATGATGGGGCACAACACCGGAAGCAATATTTAATTTATCCATAGAAAAAGTTTCCGATGTTATAGATAAAATAAGTAAAACAAACCACACTAAAATAGGACGGTACAGGGGACGGTTCTCTGTATTTTTTTGTACCGTCCCCTGTGTGGTACAGAGAACCGTCCCCTGTACCGATGCCTGGTTATCCATTATTTCCTTCCTACTTAACATCCCTTGTAAGGACTCGATTCATCGAGCTTGATACCCCATATTATCTATATAATCACAATTCGCCATTTAAATCAAAAACCCCTCTTATTAAAAAATATTTTAGCATAAATTTACCCCTATCAATATACCCTCATACCTCCGCTCCCTTTTTAGTAGAGGGTTAGGGCGAGAAAAAATTCCACCAGGGTCTTGACAAGTATAACACAGTGTATTATATATTAATTGTAACGCATTGCGTTAATTATTTAAGGAGGAAATATTATGGGAGAATATATCATTAAAAAGTATCTCAATCGTAAGTTATATGACACCAAAGAAAAAAAATACGTTAACCTTTCTGAAATTTCCAGATTAATTCGGGAGGGGGCGGAGGTAAAAGTAATTGACAATGAAACTAAAGAAGATATAACTTCTTTGATATTAGCTCGAATTATTGTCGAACAGGAAAAAAGTAAAAAGATCATGCTCCCCTCAATTCTTTCTCCATTAAAAATTTTAAAGACCGGAGGTGAAAATATGTTTAGATTAGGTAGAAAAATGTTTCTTGGTGGTTTAGGTATAGTATCTCTTACTAAAGAAAGGGCAAAGGAAATAGCTCAAGAGTTAATTAAAAAAGGCGAATTAAGCCAGAGTGAAAGCAAAGAGTTTGTAGTTGATCTTTTAGATAAGGCAGAAAAAGAAAAAGATAGATTAATAGAAAAGATTAAACCAGAGATTGATAAAAGGTTAGAGAGGATGAATTTTGCTTCTAAAAAATATGTAGATAATTTAGAAAAAAAGATTGATGATCTGGGAAATAAAATTGATCAATTATTCAAGAAAATTAAGTAAAAAAATTAGAATCGTTTGAGGGTTAATATTTTGTTATATATTATTATAAAAAGTTTTAGTTTTATTATTTTTAAATTGATTTTCAGGCTTAAAATAATCGGTAGTGAAAATATACCGAAGACTGGTCCTTTTGTTATTGTGGCAAACCATTCAAGTTTATTAGATGGATTTGTCCTTGTATCATCTGTTAAGCCTAAAATAACCTTTATGTCTGCTGCCTATCTTTTTAAAATGCCTTTTGTTGGTAATATTCTACGAGGGGTTGGAGCTATTCCTGTTCAAGGCAAAGGCAATGATATTAAACTTATAAAAAAAGCTATGAAAGTCTTACAGGCAGGTGGTGTTTTGGGAATTTTTCCGGAAGGAAGAATTACTAACGAAAAAGATGATTTCTCAGCCAAAGCTGGAGCTGCATATCTTGCAGTAAAGGCAGATGTCCCAATTATTCCTATGGCAATCAAGGGAGCTGGTAAGGCATTACCAGTCGGAGCAAAATTCCCTAAATTAAATAAAATTGAAGTAAAGATTGGAAAGCCAATTTCTGGTTCAAAAAAAATTAAATTAAATAAAAAAATTCTTGAAGACACGGTAAATTCTTATATGAAAGAAATATATTAAAGGAGGAAAAAGTTGCAGTATACTAAAGCAACCAAAATCGGACTCGTTCTGGGAAGAAAGGGGACGGTTCTATTTTTTCCTATTGGTACTGGTTATTCACTCGAGAGACAAAAGAGTTAAAATACAAAGGGTTGCTTTTCCCACTATCATAAGGCGAGCCTTACAAGAATTCCAAAAGAGAAGCTGGATTCCTGCTTGCACAGGAATGACATAGAAGGGCAGGGATGACAAGTAAAAACACGAGATTGCTTCCCCTGCTTTCGCAGGGGCAGGCTTACTTCGTTCCTCGCAATGACAGATAAGCCTTTTATTTATAAGAGTTTTAGAAAATAATGGGGACAGGCTTTACTTTTTGTCTTGCACTAAATGCAGGAGGATAAAAGAAGACTGTCCCCATTATTTATGGACAATAAATCTAAAAAACGAAAACACCAAACTCCTGCTAGCATTAAACAAAGAAGAGGTTGAAAAAATTCCTAATTCAGTGCATAATATTAAGCATAAAGCAATATCGGGAATAAATAAGATAAGCGAAAGTTAAAAAAAGAAAGGAGAGGTCTAACATGAATACCTTAGGTTGGATGATGATGACGATTGTATTTATCTACATTGCTATATGCTTTGGCAAGATAGCAGCCAAACACGGTAAGAACCCGATTCTTTTTGGGATACTATCTATCATTTCGCCGATAAACCTGATTATTTTAGGTTACTGGGCATTCTCAGATTTTGAAAGCCAGAAAAAGGCGTGAGTGTTCGCTTTGAGCATTTACCAGGGCATTTCTATAGATTTTTTAAAATAGATACCCATCTATTATAGGCATCTTGATATATTCCTTTTAATTTTTTATTAGGTTCAATAACCCTTTCTGCCTTCAATCCAGCGAAAGCATCTTGAGAAGTTTTATAAATTCCAGCACCCAGTCCTGCACCTCGAGCTGCTCCTTGTGCTCCATCGGTATTGTAAATCTCAACTTTAGCTCCGGTAACAGTGGAAAACACTTCTCCAAAGAGTGAGCTTGAAAACATATTTGCATTTCCTGCTCTCACAGTGGTAACAGTGATCCCCAAATCTCGCATTATTTCTAAACCATAATTAATAGCAAAAACAATACCTTCGTGTGCTGCTCGTAGAAGGTGTGATCTGTGGTGAAAATTAAAATTTAATCCATAAACTGAAGCACCAACATTCCTATTTTCTAAGGTTCTTTCTGCTCCATTGCCATAAGGAAGGATTAACAATCCTTCTGAACCAGCAGGAACTTGTGAAGCTAACTTATCCATCTGTTTATAATTCATTTCTGCTATTCCTGAACTCGTTAAATTGTGTTTTAACCAACTGTAGAGAATTCCACTCCCATTAATACATAAAAGTATGCCATATCGAGGATGTTCTTTGGTGTGGTTTACATGAACAAAGGTGTTTACTCGCGATTTTGGGTCATAGTTTATTTTATCAATAACTCCATATATAATCCCCGATGTCCCAGCAGTAGTGGCTAATTCCCCAGGATTAAGTACCTTAAGGGAGAAAGCATTATTGGGTTGATCTCCTGCTCGATAAGATATTTTTGTTCCTTTCTTTAATCCTAATTCATCTGCCGCTTTCTTGGTAAGTTCTCCTTGAATTGAAAAAGTAGGTACAATCTCTGGGATGATATCAGGAGAAATTCCATAATAATCAAGAACTAAATTAGCTAATTCATTATTTTGGAAATCCCACATAATTCCTTCAGATAAACCCGATGGTGTGGTTTTAATCTCACCAGTCATCATCATAACAATATAATCACCGGGTAACATGGCTTTATGAATTTTAGTATAAACTTCAGGTTCATTAAGCATAACCCATTTTAATTTTGAGGCGGTAAAATTACCTGGAGAATTCAGGAGTCTTTTCAGGCAGATTTCTTTTCCAATAGAGGAAAAAGCCTTTTCACCTATTTCTACAGCTCTACTGTCACACCAAATTATAGAAGGTCGTAAAATCCTTTGATCTTTATCGACCATAACCAGTCCATGCATTTGATAAGATAAACCTATTGCCTCTATATCAGCCGGGTTAATCCTTGAGTGTAAACTAATCTTAGAAGTCGCTGCCTTTACATTATCCCACCATATTTGAGGATCTTGCTCAGCCCAACCTGGATAGTGGGCAATAATTTTGAGTTCTGTTTTTGGGGATATAGCTGTGGCAATAACTTTCCCTGTTGCAGCTTCTATTAAAGTTGCTTTTATTGAGGAACTTCCAATATCATAACCTAATAAATAACCCATATAGACATCGCCCCATTCCATGAAACTAAAAATAATTATACTTTCCCAACGATCTCAAATCAGATATTTATATATCAAAAAAATTCAGATATTGTTTATATTCTTTGTGGGTAAAAATATACTCCATTGAACTGATAAATATAAACCATATTCAATATAATATTAATATCTAAAGGAGATTTTTCTAAAAGCTATTTGGTAAGAAATTATTATTTTTATAGTATAGGTATTTTTATAATAAGCATTCTTATTATGATCGATTGACTTAAATGCGTTCTAAATATTTGCCAAAGATGCAATTTGCTAAATTATATAATAAATTATTGAAATATTCAATATTTGCTTAAAAGGAATAACTGAGATATATTATTAGATAGTTTTTTTAAGAGGAGAGGTTGGGGTAATAGAATAAATTAGGCGGTAATTTAATTGATTAATGGTAAGTTGATAACTTACTAAAAGATTGATAAAATGTCAGTTACGAAAAGATAAAAGGAGTGATTGAAGTTAATACATTTTTTGTAGAGACCCATACCCATCTTGATTTAATAAAAAGAGATGCTGAGGAGGTAGTCAAAGAGGCAAAAGAAAAGGGAGTAACTAAGATGATTACTATAGGTATTGATCTACCTTCCAGTAAAATTGCCCTGGAGTATGCCTCTCGTTTTGGGGGAGTTTATGCAGCAGTCGGTTTTCATCCCCATGAGAGTAAATTTTTAGATGAGCAGAAATTAAAAGAGTTAGAGAAGATAGCTAAAAATTTAAAGGTAGTAGCTATCGGAGAGATAGGCTTGGATTATTATTGGAAACATAGTAGTATGCCTTGTCAGATGGAAGCTTTTAAGAAACAGATAAATTTGGCTCGGAAATTAAATCTGCCTCTTATTATTCACGATCGAGAGGCGCATCAGGATACCTTAAAGATCCTGGCTGAGGAGGCTAAAGGATTAAAAGTTTTATTACACTGTTTTTCCGGGGATTTAGATCTGGCCGGGGTAGGTATAGAGCGAGGATATTATTTAGGGATAGGAGGAGTAATTACTTTTAATAATGCTAAAAAACTAAAAGCGGTGGTAGGAGACGTCCCTATAGAAAATCTGGTTTTAGAAACTGATTCACCTTATCTGGCTCCTCATCCTTTTCGAGGAAAACCCAATGAACCAAAGTATATCCCTCTAATTGCCGAAAAGATTGCGGAAATAAAAGGAATTAGCCTGAAAGAAGTAGCCGAAATTACCTCTCGTAATGCTCAGAATTTTTTTGGGATTTAGGATTATTATAATGATTCTCTAATTTTAAATTTAGAAAAGGAAAAAATACTTTGACAGAAAGATTGTATTATCAGGATTCTTATCTTAAGGAATTTAGAGCTCGGATTATAAAGAAAGTGAGAATAGATGATCAGCCAGCAGTTGTTTTAGATAGAACTGCTTTTTATCCGACCTCTGGCGGTCAACCCTATGATATTGGAGTTATCCAGGAGGTCTCAGTTGTTGAAGTGGTAGAAGAAGGCAAGGAGATAATTCATATTTTAAAAGAAGAGTTAAAAGAGGAGATAAATTCTGAAGTAATTGGAAAGATAGATTGGGAGAGAAGATTTGACCATATGCAGCAACACTTAGGACAGCATATTTTATCCGGGGCTTTGATTAAAATATGGGATCTTGAAACCGTATCTTTTCATTTAGGAGAAGAAGTCTGCACTTTAGATATTATAAAAGAAGAGTTAACCGAAAAAGAAGTTAAAAAAGCAGAAGAATGTGCTAATGAGGTCATCTTTGAGAATAGGTCAGTAAAGTGTTATTTTGTAGAAGGAGAAGAGGAATTAAAGAGATTAAATTTGAGGAAGATGCCGGAGAGAAAGAGAAAAACCAGGATAATAGAGGTGGAAGATTTCGACCTTTCTGCCTGTGGAGGGACTCACTGTCGAACGAGCGGAGAAGTGGGATTGATTAAAGTTACTAAGTGGGAGAAAAGGGGAGAGAAGATTCGCCTGGAATTTATCTGTGGCTGGCGTTCTTGGGAAGATTATTACTGGAAAAATGAATTGATAAAAAATATTTCCAATAAACTGACGGTTAAGGATTCTGAATTAGGTGAAGTGATAGAGGGAATATTAGAGGAAAGGAAAGAAATCAGGAAGGAATTAAGAGATTTCAAAGAAAAATTACAGGATTATGAAGCCTTAAATTTACTCCATAATGAAGTAATCATAAAGGATAATATAAAAGTCATAAATAAGCTCTTTGAAGATAAAACTGTAGATGAGGCAAGGAGATTAGCTAATAAAATTATAAATTTAGAAGAATGTGTCTTGTTATTTGGTATAAAGAGAGAAAGAGCTAATCTGTTATTGGCCAGGTCGGAGACTTTAAATTATGATATGAGCCGGTTAATGGAAGAAGCTTGTAAATTCATTAATGGTAAAGGGGGAGGGGTTCCCAATTTTGCCCAAGGAGGCGGTACAAATATGGGAGGAATTGATAAGGCTTTGAATTTTGCCTTAGAGCATTTTCAAGATTTTACCATAAAAAATGTGACAAAGGACTGTCCCCTGACAAGGTATGAAATTAAGAATGAAAGAAAATAATTTTAAAAAATTAATGAATAAATTGGTTCTTGTGATAGTTTTTCTTTTAATAATCTTCTTATGGATTAATTTTAATTCATTTTCTGCCGAAAGAGATTTAATCAAAGAGCAGCAATTAGGAAAGAAATTAGCTGAAGATATTGAGAAAAAATATGAAGTAGTCGAGGATTTAAATCAAAATTTATCAATTACCGAGATTGGTAATAAATTAGCCAAAGCTTCTGAGTTGGAAGGGATGAAATATCATTTCAAGATATTAAAAGAAGAAGGACCTAATGCCTTTTCTATCCCGGGCGGATATATTTATGTAACTTATGATCTTTTTGATTATATTCAATCAGATGACGAGCTTTCCGGGATTTTAGCTCATGAAATTGCTCATATAATTCATAATCATGCTTTAAAGCAGACCAGAGATAATACTAAATATAATCTACTTACTATTTTAGCTGTTCTTTTGACCAGGGAGCCAGATGTAGCTTTATTAGGGAAGTTAACTACCATAACCTTTCTTAATCAGTATAACCGGGATTACGAAGAAGAAGCAGATTTAACTGCCATTGATCTTTTAATTAAAGTAGGATATAATCCGGTAGGCTTTTTGACTTATTTAGAAAGACAATATGCCAGAGAAATGTTCAAACCTTCGGTGAACTTAGGAATATTTCAGACTCATCCCGATACTAAAAATCGGGTTGCTTATGTGAAAGGAACACTCGAGGAGAAGGGGATAGAGATCGATAAGCGAGCTACTACCGATTACCTTAAAGTAAATATAAAATATATATATGAGAGGTCTTTTTGTACCGGCACTATTTATATCGATAATATTCCTATCTTAATTTTATCATTTCCTGAAAATGATAAAATTTACCTTAAGATGATAGAGGCTAGTCAAAATCTAGAAAAATTTCTTAGCATTGATTTAGCCCCCTACGAAATAAATGTTTTAATAGAGGGAACTACCTCTACACTCCTAATTGGTAGTGAGAAAATAGTTTCTTTAGATGATTCAGAGGTTACATTTATAAATAAATCTTCCCAAGAAGTATTAAAAGAAACTCAAGATAAAATCAGACAGGTTCTTTGGAAATATAAACTTAGTCAACCTTTTTAATAATTATAAAGAAATAAAAGTAAATAAGGGATTTATTTATAGGGTGGAAGATATTA